>CAMQTN010000088.1 GCA_947037115.1 uncultured Lachnospiraceae bacterium | reverse complement strand
AGTATGACGAGAAGAAACACTTGAGGAATACCTACCGGGAAGGTAAGGAAGAAGGAATAAAAGAAGGTATAAAAAAAGGTATGGAGCTTGGCATGAACAGGGGCCGCGAGGAAAAGCTCCGGGAGCTGGTGCAGAAAAAACTTTCCAGAGGAAAAGCAATCCCGGAGATCGCGGAGGAACTGGAAGAAGATCCCCTCATCATTGAGCAGGTTGTTTCCAGCATTATTTCCCGATAGTGACAGAGGGCCTTGTAACAGTTTACAGGAGTCCACGGTCAGCTTAGGCGCTTTACAATATCCGCCATTTTAGTCCATTTCTTTTCCATATCCGCCACCAGCTTAAACTGGGTTCTCGCCCGGTCCAGATTCTGGTTCTCACGGTGTGTTTTAAAGTAAGTGTCTCCCACAAGGAAGTCAGCAAGAAAACGGATGCCGCACTCGTAAGTCATGAGCTTTGCGCCCATAGGCAAAAGCTCGATTTCCAGAGATGTGAGACTTCCTGCGCAGCCTTCGAGGAAGCCCCTGACGAAGGTTTCAAAGAGGGATAAATCCAGTTCGATTTTGGACAAATCACGCTCGTCCTCTGCTCCGGTGCATGCGCCGGTTCGGATGGCGTCCCCGAAGTCATAGAGGGACAGCCCGGGCATCACTGTGTCCAGGTCAATGACACAAAGTGCCTTTCTGGTAGCATTATCAAAGAGGATGTTGTTTAGCTTTGTGTCATTGTGGGTCACCCGCAGGGGAAGTTCACCCTTCTCAAGCAGATCCGTGAGAACATGGGTATCCGCCTCCCGCGCGAGGGCAAAGTCGATTTCCGACTGCACCAGGGATGCCCGGCCCAGAGGATCAGCCTCCACCGCTTTTTTAAAATCCTGAAAGCGGGAGGGTGTGTGGTGGAAGAGCGGGATGGTCTCGTGCAATGTGTCGGCGGGATAGTCGGAAAGTTGTCTCTGAAAGCTGCCGAAAGCTACGGCACAGTCATAAAAATCCCGGGCGTTTTCGATTTTTTCAAGACAGAAGGTATCGTCTATGAAAAGAAAGACACGCCAAAAGTTATGTAAACTATCTTCGAAGTAATTCTTTCCGTCTCCGGTTTTGATGACGCGCAGGGTTTCCCGGTCGGGATCGCCGCCTCCCTCGGAAATGACTTTCCGCAGATAGGCGGTGACATTCGCTACATTTTCCATGAGGGAAACGGGATCCCGGAAAATCGAGCGGTTCATTCTCTGTAATATATATTTCTGTTCTCTGCCGCCGTCGTCGCAGGTAAGCAGGAAGGTGTCGTTGATATGGCCGTTTCCGTAGGGTGTTCGTTCCTTCAGGATACCTTGCAGGCAAAAAGCGTTCACAGCGTCATCGAGCATTTCAGGGGTGGGGATTTGGGCCATTACAGTTCCTCCTTGTAATTGATCCATTTAAGCTCCATGGGGGCCAGAGAAAGGGCTGCCTTCCTGACACCGTCGATATAAAGATCGGTCTTTTTCTGTTCCTGTGTGTTGTTGATCACGGCCAGCATGCCGGTCTTCTCAAAGACGGCGATCTCGGTCTCCACATCGGAGACGTAGTATTTTTTCATTTCCTCCTCCTGGTGGGCCGCATAGTAGACAGCGCGCAGCAGGATGCGGCAGTTTTGCGGAGAGTAGGGCAGACCCGCGAAATAGACGCTTCTTCCTTTGCCGTATTGGTTCACCACCAGACGGCTGTACTGGCCGTCCATATCGAGAATCTGATAGTGCCCGCCCTGGGCGTAGATGCGGCTTTTTCCTTCACCGAAGTTTATCTCGCCCGTCACATCTTCCAGAATAAAATGCTCCCGGTTCAGCGCATTGTACTTGTCGGTACTTAAGGAGAAGCCGAGCTCCCTGTCCACGCCAAGAACGTCACTTAACTGGAAGAAACGTCCCTGATACTGGCAGGCGGTGGGTTCGCCCACGCCGATAAAACCGCCGCCCTCATCCACGAAACGGCGCAGGGCGCAGACCAGATCGGGATCCTTCCAGTTATCACCCCCGCTGAAAGCGGTGCCGGCGTCCCCGGCGTTGATGATGACCCGGATTGCGGGGTCGATTCCCTGTTTCACTTCTTCAAAGGTGATAAACTCCACGTCTATGGGCATACCGCTCAACGCCTCGATCACGCCTACATAGGAGTAGATTTCGCGATACCAGAGAGCGTGGTGCACCTGATTGGCCATCCAGCGGCGCAGATTTCCCCAGCTGTTTAACACCGCCACCTTGAAGGGGGCCGTGTAGGACCTGGAGCCCTGCATGTGCTTGTGGATCTGCCGGAATTCGTCCACGACATGACTGATTTGGTCAATAAACCCCGGCCATTCGCTCGCCAGTTTCAGATAGCCGCCGTAGCCGATCCGGTCTACGGGAGAGCGCAGGATGGCCCGGCGGGCCTTTAACCAGTTATCTTTGGCCTCACCGATGGGATCGCCGCCCTCGGTGAACACGTCCGGGAAGAAGTAGGGCAGAAGCCGGCCTTCCGTGTATTTTACGCCCTGAATGTCGGAGATCATGCGCAGGGTGACGCCGTCGCCCACGGAGCCCACCACTGCGTCCAGACCGATATTTGCGAAGTATTTTCCAAAGGGTTCGGTGCCGATCCAGTGGTCGCCAAGGAACATCATGGCTTCCTTGCCGTAGCTGTGCACGATGTCCACCAGTTCCTTCGCAAGATTACTCACCTCGATCTGCTGGAATTCCACGAAATCCAGAAACTCCTTCGAGGGTTTGCGGAAGATGGAGTTGTGGTAGCCCTCGTCCACGATATATTCCGGACGGAAGGGGTAGCCAGCCCATTTTTCAAACTGTTCCAGAATATAAGGGCTGACACTGGCGCTGTAACCGAACCACTCCACATATTTTTCCCGCTTCTGATCGTCGAAAGTCAGGGTGAACTGATGGAAAAAGGTAGTGAAGCGCACCACGTCCACACGGGGATTTTCCTCGCACCAGCGTTTCAGTTTTTCCTTCACGTAGGCCTGGGTTTTGGGCTGGCGGACATCGTAGGTGAGCTGGTGCGGGGCGTCCTTCCAGTCGTTGGTGATAAAATTATACATATGCACGGGATCCCAGATCAGGAAAGCCAGAAAACTTACCGTGTACTGATGATAGGGAACGGTATCGATGACCACTTCGCCTGCAGCCTCGTCGTAATGCCAGTGATCCGTGGAAACGATCTCCCCCGTAGTTCTGTCGATGACTTCCCACCAGCGTTTCGGGTCGTCAATGGTATTGACCTTTAACTGCTGGGTGTGGAAACCTTTCATCAGGCAGATCCGCAGACTGGTATCCTTTGCAGTCACCCGGTCGCTGATCAGATATTCCTGCTGGATTTCTTCGGGATTTGCCTCTGCCCAGGCGTTGTCCTTTCTGGTGGTGTAGTAGGTGGCGTAGATTTTGGCGTCCTGGGATAAGAGCGCTTCCGGCATATCTGTCCCATCGCAGTCCCTCAGGGCGTCCGCGCCAAGGAGGTTTTTAAGCCGTATGGTTTCCTCCACCATATCCACATCTGTGGGCAGGGTCAACCGCCCGGTCATGGTTTCCTTCTGCATGTCCGATCCTCCTATTCTGATAAATTCAGGTAATTGAGACTTCCCTCGGGAACGCCCGTGCCCTGTTCAAGCAGGGAGACCAGTCCCCGTATGGTATATTCGCAGTCCTCCGGCGTGGCGGGGAGAAACGTGTTGTTCAACTTGACGCCAAGAACAATCAGTACGATTTCCGCCAGAGCCTCCGGGTAGTCGAAGTGGATCTCTCCGGCTTCAATGCCCTGACTGATAATTTTCCCAAGATTTGGCTTTAATTCCGAGATCAGATAATTCAAATATTTCTGATGCAGATAGGCCGATTCCTGCTGGCTGATCGCCCGGTTTTTCTCTTCCCCCTGTTTCAAAAAGGCGGTGGCGGAGCTGCGGCAGGCCTGAAACAGCATGGCCATCCGCGTAAAGGGCGGTATGTCTGTCTGATCAGCCAGATTTTTGGCAGTCTGCAGGGGCGCTTCATAATTTCGCCGGATCAGCGCGTCTAAAATTGCGTCTTTTGAGGGAAAATAGTAGTAGATGCTGCCTTTACCGATGCCGGCTCTGGCGGCGATGTCGCTGACGGAAATACTCTGCAGCTTTTTGTCGATCAGAAGCTGCTGGAGCGCATCTAAAATTTGGTCATATTTTTTGGTGTCTGCCATAATGGTGTGCCTTTCCTTGCTGAACCCGTCTGATCCTGCGGCGATTGAGCCGCAGCTTCAGATGCCATAGAGGATCCTGATCCTGTAGCGATTGGACCGCAGCTTCAGATGCCATAGAGGATGCTGATCCTGCGACGATTGTATCACAGTTTAAGCCCTTGGACAATCACCTGTTATAAAAAAATAATGGAAGAAAACATTGACCGACGGTCGACAGTTGTGATATGTTTAAGAGGTAAAGTTCGACCGATGGTCGAACTGTGAAAAACCAGGAAAATGATTTAGGAGGATGGGAGAGAGAAATGACGTACGCAGATTTTTTCTATGACATTAAGGGACGCTTCATGGGCGCGGATGTGAGCGATATTCACGAGCATCTGGCCTTTGAGTTTGACATTGAGGACGAGGAGGCGGGCGGCGCCTTTTATGTGGAGGTAAAGGACGGGGAACTCCATGTGGAGCCCTATGAGTATTTTGACAGAGACGCCAGATTTATCTGTGCGCCCGATGTGCTTGTGAAGATAGCCACAGGGGAGATGGATCCTGTCTGGGCGTTTACTACGCAGAAGCTCAAGGTAGAGGGTAATATTGATAAGGCGCTTCGCTTAAAGGAAATCATCGAGGCGAAGCAGAAAGAGATGAAAAAGGCGGCAAAACAGGAAGAGAAGAAGGCGAAGCAGAAATGAAAAAAAGAATGGGAATCATAAAAAAAGCGGCTGTGGGTATTGGAATCCTGGCGGCGGCCTGCGGCGGGGAGATCGCCTACTTTTACGGGCGCACCATGAAACGCAGCCGTGCAAAGACGGAGAGAACCATGAAAATGTCGGGCACGGACTGGAGCCAGTATATGCCTCTGCTTGAGGAGCGAAAGGCGGCCATGCTGGAGAGGCCCCACAGCGATGTGTGGCAGTCAAGTTTTGACAACTTGAAGCTTCACGCGACGTATTTCCCTGTTTTGGCGCAGGGGCAGGGAAAGAAAAAAATTGTGATCTGTTTTCACGGCTATACCAGTCAGGGGATGTCCGATTATATCGGCCTTTCGGATTATTATCAGAAGAGGGGCTTTGCCATGCTTCTGCCGGATGCCAGGGCCCATGGCACAAGCGAGGGTGAGTATGTGGGCTTTGGCTGTCTTGACAGGAAAGACGCACTCGTGTGGATTAACTGGGTGATAGAGGAGCTGGGAGAGGAAGTGGAGATTCTTCTGCACGGCACATCCATGGGTGCGGCTACGCTTCTGATGCTGAGCGGCTTATCCCTGCCGGAGCAGGTGAAGGGTATCGTTTCGGACTGCGGTTTTACTTCGCCAAAGGAAGTATTTACCCATGTGCTGCATTCCATGTACCATCTGCCTGCGTTTCCCGTAATTCCGGGGGCTGATCTGGTGAACAGACAGCTTGCGGGCTACGGCATGGACGAGTGCAATGCCAAAAGGGAAGTGGAGAAGGCGGCCGTGCCGATTCTGTTTATCCATGGAGAGGCGGACACTTTTGTGCCCTGTAGTATGTGCGAGGAGATCTATGAACACTGTGCTTCACCCAAGAGCAAACTGATTGTGGCGGGTGCGGCCCACGCGGAGAGCTATTACAAGGATATGGAGAGCTATGAGGCGGCGCTTACGGAGTTTATCGGGAAGACGATGCAGACAGACGCGGCAGAATAAAGGCTCTCAGGAGCAGGTGATGCGGCGGAATAAGGAGGGGAACATGAAAACAAGAAACGGACACAAGACATATCCTTTGACGGTTGCGCAGAAATTTCATATTTATTATATGGATTTCTGCCCCAAGAAGGAGGTCGTTAATATCGGCACCAGCCTGACGATCGAGTATGAACTGGATATTGAGGAATTGAGGAGAGCAGTCTACAAGGCTTATGAGCGGTGTGAGTCCATGCGGGTACGATTTGCCTACGATAAGAAGGAAGAGCAGTGGTATCAGTATGTGGTGGACAGGGAAGAGCGTGACATAGAATATGTGGACTTCACGGGCAAGACCATGGAGGAGGCCGCTGAGATTATGACGGGCTGGACCAGAGTGCCCTTCCAGAGGGAGGACAGCCCCATGAACCGGGTGGTGATGATCAAGACGCCGGACGGCTGCCAGGGCCTTTATGTGCTGGGAGACCATATGCTGATGGACGCGCAGTCTCTGATCTGCTTTCTTCGGGACGTGATCGAGCTTTACTGTAATGCCAAGTTTGAAGGGATCGCTTACCCGCTGGAGATGCGCTCCTATATCGAGCAGATCGAGAAGGATCTGGCTTATCAGGCAGGAAGCAAAGCCCAGGAGAGAGACAGGGCATACTTCCAGAATCTGATTGAGAAGTCGGAGCCGATCTTTAATGGGATCAAGGGTCCGGGGCAGCTTGAGGAGGCTCGAAAGAAATTTCCCGGGACGCGGGCGGCCTTTTCCGCTACCAGTCAGGTGGATTCCGCTCTCGACATTTTCCATCTGGAGGAGGAACCGACGAGGCGGCTGATGCGTTTTTGTGAGGAACAGCATGTTTCCCTGCAATGTCTGCTGATTATGGGTATCCGCACGTATCTACAGAAGATGAACGACAATGACGATGTGTCCATCAATGTGGCTTATGCCAGACGTGCCACGCTGTTGGAAAAGAAATCCGGCGGTACGAGAATCCACTCCTTTCCTTTCCGCACAATCCTTTCAAAGGAGCAGACCTTTATGGAGGGGATTCAGGCAATTCGTAACGGCCAGAACGAAGTATTTCGCCATACCAATTACAATCCTGTAGAATATTTTGCGTACAGAAGCAAGGTTTACAACACGCCGCAGGGCGCGACTTACGAGCCCATTTCCCTGACGTACCAGCCCATGACCCTGAAGGAGAAAGGTCTGGATCAGCTTGGAGAGATCAGGTATAAGACGAAGTGGTATCCCAACGGGGCGACGGTTCAGGCCATGTATCTGACGGTGATGCACCGTCCCGATGACAACGGGCTGGATTTCAACTTTGAACATCAGGTGGCGGCTGTGAGCAGGGAGACGCTGGAACAGTTCTACTATTATATGTGCAAAATCATGTTTAAAGGGACGGAGAGCCCGAATTTAAAAATCGGTGATATCATAAAGCTGGTGTAACAGTTTGGCCAGACCGAATCTGTAAGGCGAATGGCGTGTGTTGAGCGGTTATGGATAAAAAGAAAGAGAGGTTGACATAACATGTTTGAGGAGTTGGCGGAGATCATTACCAATTATGTAGAGGTGAAGAAGGAAGATATCAGACCGGAGTCCCGTTTCATGGAAGATCTGGGATTTTCCTCCTTTGACTTCATGAGTATGCTGGGAGAGGTGGAGGACACCTTTGACGTGGAGATTGAAGAGGAGAAGGCGGCGGACATCCGCACTGTGCAGGAGGCTGTGGATTATCTGACGGAGCTTGCCGGCTGATTTTCACAGCAGGATTGATATCTGTGCGTCAGAAATTCGTGATGCTTCGGAATGGAGGAAAAGATGAATGAGATGAGCAGTACCATAAGAGAGATTCTGGTCAAGGCGTCCGAGTCTTATGGAACCATGGATGCGGTTCGCTATAAAGTGAAACGGGAGAAGGGCAGCGGTAAAAAAGAGACGGCGGTGGAGGCCAGAACCTACAGGGAACTCAGAGAGGACAGCGAGCGGTTTTCGGCTGCGCTGGCTGCGCTTGGCGAGCAGGGAAGCCACGTGGCCATTTTGGGGGACAGTTCCTATCCGTGGATCGTGTCCTACTATGGTACGGTGAACAGCGGGAGCGTGGCTGTGCCGTTGGACGCCAATCTTCCCGCAGAAGAGCTCTGTGAACTGATCGACCGGTCGGACGCATCGGTGCTGGTATATGATAAGGCCCGCGCTGCGGTCGCTGAGCTGGCACAGGAGAAATGTCCGAAATTGAAACATCGGATTGCAACGGAACCGGGAGCGGCAGCAGGGGAGCTTCCGGAGGGAACGACTGCGTTCGAGACATTTTTGGCGGGGCAGGAGCCGGGCTTTTCCCACAGCCCAAAACCGGAGGATCTGGCAACTATCATGTTTACTTCGGGCACTACGGGAAAGAGCAAGGGCGTCATGTTAACCCACAGGAATCTGGCGGAGAATGCGACAGCGCAGGACATGGGCTTTGAGCCGGGGATGGTGCTGCTCACGGTGCTGCCGATTCATCACGCTTACTGTCTGAGTATGGACATCCTGAAAGGGACTTCCATCGGGGCGGTGATCTGCATCAATGATTCCCTGCTTCGGGTATTGAAAAATATCAAGCTCTTTGAGCCCAATATCATCCTGATGGTGCCGCTCATGATAGAGACTTTTGCAAAGAAGCTGGAGGAGACGGACTGGCTGCCTGCGCCCATCATCAAGGCGAAGGTATTCGGCAGGCAGCTTCACACCATATGCAGCGGCGGCGCGTACTTAAACCCGGACTATGTAAAACGGTTTCAGAAATACGGCATTACGATCTTACAGGGGTATGGCATGACAGAGTGCGCACCTGTTATCAGTAATAATCTGCCCACAGACAGTAAAATCGGATCTATCGGCAAATGCCTGCCAAACTGTCAGGTGAAAGTGGTGGAAGAAGAGATCTGGGTCAGGGGCACAAGCGTTATGCAGGGATACTATAAAATGCCGGAGGAGACGGCGGAGACCTTGGAGGACGGCTGGCTCAAGACAGGGGATCTGGGCTATGTGGACGAGGACGGATTCCTTTTTCTCACTGGCAGAAAGAAGAATCTGATTATCACGCCAAACGGAGAGAATGTCTCTCCCGAGGAACTGGAGAACAAGATTGGCGGCGCCCGTCTTGTGCAGGAGATTCTGGTGAGAGAAAAGGACGGCGTTATCGAGGCGGAAGTGTTCCCGGATATGGAGTATGCGTCCAGGAAAAAGATTAAGGACGTGGAGGCCGAGATCCGAAAGATTGTTGATGACTACAATGGAAAAGCGCCCCTTTATAAGCGGGTGACAAGCGTGAAACTGCGGGATACGGAGTTTGAAAAGAATACGACGAAGAAGATTAAGAGGTTTTGAGCGGGATGATTTCCCGGGCCATGAAAAGACCGCCCTTTGCGAAAGTAAGCAGAGAGCGGTCCTTTAATATTTGTAGGAAAAGTTAGATGGTAAAATCAAAATTCTTACCGGGCATGGGAATGGTGGTTTCCTCCTTCACATTATCCCAGTTAAAGTTTTTGATCTGATCGAGCAGATCTTCAATGCTGTTCGCAGTGACGGTAGCGCGTTTGCTGTGTTCGTAATTGTACTTATCCTGCCCTTTTCCGGTTCTCTCCGCCTCCGCTTCCTTAGCGGCTTCTTTCTTCTCCTCGCGGATTTTATCCACAAATTCTTTCTGGCGCTCGCCGGCTTTTTCAAGCTGAGCAAAGTAGGATACCTGCCCGTCCTTGCCTATGTTTACGCCAAGGCTGACCACTTCGTCTTCACGGCCGGTTTCCTTCAGCTCTTCCTTCATTTCGCCAAGCTTGTCAAGAGATTCATCCAAAAGGGAGAGATTCTGTTTCTTCACCTCATCGTCATTGGCCATCCGCTCCAGCTCTTCGGGATCAATCAGTACACTGTAGTCCTTAGAACCCCTGGAAAGATATTCAGCGGCCTCTTCATCAGTCTCGTATTCGGCGACATAGAAGTCTGCATTCTTGTAGGTTTTCTTTAACTCCTGCAAAAGAGCCTTTGCCTTGTCGCTCAATTGTACGGAGTTATTGTTTGCCTTTTTTGTACCGTCGGTTTTTCTGCTGTCAGCGCTGGCGGTTTTTCTGCTCTGTACAGAAGAAGAGTAAAGATTTTTCTGCATTGCGTTATAACTGCCGATGCCATTCATATTGCTCATGATGTAAGCCCTCCTTAGCTTTGCTTGTTTATGTTGTAAATCCGTTTACCTGCCGGAACTTTCGGAAGATATGTAAAAACCTTCCTTTGTCATATATATCGCCCTGCGGGAGGATTTTCTTAATAGGAAAATGGGAAAATAATCCTGATTTAGCCGGGATTGTGCGGACTGCCGTTTAGGAATAGAATCATGATAAAGCCGCATACTAACCCAGTAAATCCGAGTTTGCAGAGCAGACAGGCAAAACGGTGTCGGAAGGGAACTTATGAAGCGTGTAGAGGATAATCCGGTCAGGGCGGACTTTATGTATTATGTGTGGCTCTTTTTTCTGACGGCGGTCTTTGGATGGCTGTGGGAGGGACTTTTGTATCTGTTGAAGGATGAAATGTATGTCAACAGGGGATTTCTGACTGGCCCATGGCTTCCGATTTACGGAACAGGCGCGGTTATGCTGGAGATACTGCTTCATAGATGGCGTGACCGGCCGGTGATTGTTTTTTTGTTATCCATGCTGTTCTGTACCATATTGGAGTATGCGGCGGGATGGTATCTGGAAACAGCCTGGGGAATCAAATGGTGGGATTACAGTCAGGCGCCGTTTCATTTTCAGGGCAGAATCTGTCTGTTAAGCAGTCTGCTTTTTGGTGTAGGCGGGATGCTGCTTGTGTGGCTGGCAAGCCCGTTTCTTTATTCTGTGTACCGGCGGATTCCGGTCAGATGCAGAGTGGTCCTTGGCCTGCTCGCCATCGGGCTGTTTGTGGCGGATGCGACGTACAGCGCCGTGCTGCCGCATGTCGGGAAGGGGATTACTTATACCATTTTAAAGACAACAGCTAAGTGATACGTCTGGAAGCAGGAAGCACTATTGTAATCCCGTGATACACCCTTGCAGGAAGCTGGCAAAGCTAGTCCCGGTTTCGTTTTTTCCACTCCCTTGGAGCGATCCCGGTAATCTTTTTGAAAGCTCTGGAAAAGTGCAGCTGGTTTTCATAACCCACCTGTGCGGAGATATCTCCGATAGAAAGATCCGTGTTTTTCAGAAGATCACAGGCGGTATTAATGCGATAACGCAGAATATATTCATGGGGAGTTACCAGTACCGTATTCTTAAATATTTTTCCAAAATAACTGCGGTCCAGATTGCACCAGTCTGCCAGCTGGGTTACAGTTATGTCCTGATTGTAGTGGCGCTCAATGTACATCATGGCCTCATGAACATAAAATTCCTGTAAGTTGTCGATTTTTGGCGGTTTACGTGTGGTGGAAGTCCTCATCAGTACCTCCAGGATCCAGTACATGGTTCCTAAAAGCCGAAGAGGCGAATCGTGGTATTCCAGCATGGAAACCATCAGCTCTCTGAGTTCTGCGGTATCTGATTCTGTCTGGGGAATATAGATGGGATGCTTCACTCCGAGGCCGGCATCTGACAAAAAGGAAGGTACTTTCAGGCCGTCAAACTCTATCCAGATATAAGTCCAGGGAACCGCTTTATCCGCAGTATAGGTGGTGACATATTTGGGACAGATTAAAAAGGCCTGTCCGGCTTCCAACTGATAATAACGGTCAGCGCCCACCGTAAACAGTCCTTTGCCTTCAAGAATATAGTGCAGAAGATAATGGTTATGAGTGGCGGGACCGCACGAAAGCATCGGCGCGCATTTCTCCCGGCCATATTGGTAGATGTTAAGATCTGTATAGTTTGCTCTCTGAAAAATGTAAGTGTTATTCTCGTTCATATCTTTCATATCAGAATCCTGAATCTATTTTAAATCGATTTTATCAAAATCAAAATACGGTAATCTTGCGCAACTGTAATAAGTATTATACCACAATGCGTTATAAATACAAGAAATCAATACTTTTATCGCAGTCGGGTATATTTTGTAATTCTTCTGCTATTTATATCAGATTTGGGGAATGATAAAATGAATAACAGAAACAGGCACTATTTATAGTCCTCTGCAGAAGGATAAGACAAATGGAGCGGAAAATACCAGCGCTCTGTAAATGAAATCTAAAAAAGATATTTGCCCAAATGCGTTGTAGAATTGTGCATAAAAGATATTTTGGGTGAGGAAAGGACGGCTTATGAAAAGAAGATCTGTAAGTGTAGTGATGGCCACGGCGATGTTGGCATCTGTTCTGTTCGGATGCGGCGGTGGCGACAGTGATCAGAAGGCGGAAAATTCCACCGGGCAGGCAAGTCAGGAGAATACAGAAAATGAGATATCAAATACATCTGGGGCAGATACGGCAGGGGATGTATCAGGGACAAAGACTGCGGCAAACCCCGAAGACCTCACCGGGACGGTGGTGATTTGGGACTGGGATGGCGGAACACAGCAAAAGTATGTGGATAAATTTAATGAAGTATATCCCAACGTAAATATTGAAGTACAGGACGTGGCCTGGGACGACTATATGACTAAGCTGCAGACCAGCTACGTTTCAGGGATGGATCTGCCGGATATTATCCTGGGAGAGATGGCCTGGAGAGGAACGCTCTTTGAGATGGGCATCTGTGATGATCTGGAGGAAGCTCCCTACAATCTGGACAGAAGCAAAATGGTAGCTTCCTCTGTACCGTTGGTGTCGGACCAGGATGGAAATATTCTGGGTCTGGAGATGCAGGTGACCCCGGCAGGATTTGCTTATAAGAGAGATTTGGCAAAGGAATATCTGGGGACAGACGATCCCGCAGAAGTGGGAGCCATGATCAGTGACTGGGACGCTTTTCTTGAGGTAGGAAAACAGGTTAGCGAAAAGAGCGGCGGCAAGGTAAAAATGATGGTCTCTTTAGGGGATGTGCTTCTTTCGACCATTGGCCAAAACGTTGTGGATTATGTTGACGGGGACAAGGTTGATATCACCGGAAAGATGACAAAACCTCTGGAAACGACTATAAAAATGAGGGATGCGGGGATTATCGGAAATGTGGAGATGTATTCGGCTTCCTGGTATTCGGCCTACGCGGCTGATGAATATATTTTCTATGAAGCCGGTTCCTGGTGCCCGCCTCTGGTAATTGCCAAAAACGATACAGAGGGGGAAGGAAACTGGGCAGTCACAACGCCTCCCGAGGGATCCTTTAATCTTGGCGGCACGACTTTGAGCGTTTATAAAGATAGTGAAAACAAGGAAGCGGCATGGGCCTATCTGGAGTTCATTTATTTTTCGGAACTGGGCGGCTCTTATATGTATGATCTGACAGGAAATTACAGCTGCTATCAGCCATATTATGAGAGCGAGTATTCCCCCATGGACAGGGAAGGCCCGGTAGATAAGTTCTTTGGCGGCCAGAGTCTGGTGAAATACTATATCGGGGAGGCGGCGCCTAATGCAAAGACAGCGCCTCAGACCAAATATGATGCGATCATCAATGATGTGTTCCAGTCATTGACGCCCAAATACATGACAGATATGTCCATTGATACGCAAAAAGCTCTGGAGCTTTTTAAAGAGGAAGTACAGGTTAAGGCGCCGGAAGCAGAGATACAATAGGAAAGATTTCACATTAGAAAAGGCGGATGAGAGAGAATGAAACGTAATAAATGGCCTGTAATTTTTGCAACACCATTTTTGACGGCTTACGGATTGTTTATGCTGTTCCCCATGCTGTATTCCTTTTATTTAAGTCTGTTTGAATATAACGGCATTGTGGAGAAACATTTCGTGGGGCTTTCGAACTACATCGATCTGTTTACAAAGGACAGATTGTTCTTAAAATCACTTTTTAATACGGTTTTGATCATGTTGATGTCTCTGCCGGTGAATCTGATTTTGGGAATGGTGGTTGCGTACCTGCTTTTCAGTCTTGCAAGAGGCAGAAGAGTGTTTCAAGTGGCGAATTTTCTTCCCTATATTACGACACCCGTGGCCATTGGTTTCATTTTCTCATATATTTTTGACTGGAACAGCGGAATTTTAAACGGGTTGCTGACGCATTTTGGGATTCTGGATGAGAATTATTTCTGGCTGCAGCAGCCCTGGTCTGCCCGTTTGATTGTGGCAATTATGATTGTGTGGAGAAATTTTGGATATTGCATGATGATCTATCTTTCCGGCATGACAGCCATCAATCAGGATATCTATGAGGCGGCTGCTATTGACGGAGCCGGAAGATTGAAAACTTTCTTTGCCATAGTGGTTCCGCTTTTGAAAAATGTTTCTGTCTTTTTGCTGATC
Source organism: uncultured Lachnospiraceae bacterium (assembly GCA_947037115.1). Classification (GTDB taxonomy): domain Bacteria; phylum Bacillota; class Clostridia; order Lachnospirales; family Lachnospiraceae; genus UBA3282. The sequence continues at coordinate 421 of CAMQTN010000088.1, read as the reverse complement.
ACAGCTATGATTGGAGGATTTCAGATGTTTGATGAGCCGGTTCAGCTCTATTCTGGCTGGTCAGCTGCCTCACGGAGCGTGGGCGGCCCGGAATATTCGGTGCTGACGGTAATCTGGAAGTTTTACGATGATTCTTTTGGAAGCAATACCAGATTGGGATACGGAGCAGCCATTGCCTACACATTGTTTTTGATCATCGGCGCATGTTCTCTGTTCAGCTTTTTCTGGAGCGGCAGGAAAGATTCCTGAGGAGGGCGGGAGAATGAGGAAAAAAGGATTGAAGGACTGGTGGATTTATCTGGTGCTGGGGACGATTTCTCTGATTGCATTGATTCCTTTTTATATGATGTTTGTGATGGGCACCTATTATAGTGCTGTCTCTTATACACATCTCCGAGCCCACGAGACTAGCGCTCATCTC
>CAMQTN010000087.1 GCA_947037115.1 uncultured Lachnospiraceae bacterium | reverse complement strand
TATGTATAGCAAAATGCTTTACAAATGCTACGTTATAGAGTATACTAGATATATCATGAGAGAGAGGTGATATAATGGCTCAAATTAGTTTACGTATAGAGGATGATGTAAAGAAAATGGCAGAGCAGGCTTGTGCTGATATTGGCATGTCTTTATCTACGGCTATAAATATTTATCTCAAAAAACTGGGAAGAGAAAAAAGGATACCGTTTGAAGTATCTGTTGATCCCTTTTATTCGCAGGAAAATATGACCAGGCTTAAGGAGTCTGTAGCGCAAATGGAAGCCACAGGTGGTACGGTGCATGGGGTGGACTTTGATGATTAAGGCATGGTCAGATGCGGCGTGGGAAGATTTTGAATATTGGACAAAACAGGATAAAAAGACATTAAAACGTATTCTTCAGCTATTGAATGATATTGACCGGAATGGATATGAAGGGATTGGAAAGCCGGAAAGGTTAAGCGGTGATTTGGCATCCTATTGGAGCCGGCGAATTGATGACGCAAATCGTATTGTTTATCGTATAGAAGATAATGTGATAAAGATTGTTCAATGTGGTTCTCATTATAGAGATAAATAAAGGCGGCAACAATTGCATATTTAACGCCGCAGGAGGGGCAGAAGCGGCTGTGGATCGGAAGGGAACAAATTTAAGGGTACCACAGGAAGGGCATCCGTACATGGCGCCGCCAAAAGAAGGATCCCCACAGTGGATCATTTTTTCAACATTCTCGACAACGGCGGGTCGTGGATGAAGAAGATAAATCATTTCTTCATAATGGTCAGTAAAAATGTTCTGTAGTATGTTCATAAGACTATTATGAGGGAAAATGAAACAAAAAGAAACCCCTAACCCTCATGAATGAGGGGCAGGGGAGTTGATGTGTCGAAGACACTTTTTTATTCTATAGGAAATTGCGACAGTGTAAACCATTCAGGGAGAATGCGGAGCATTCTCTGAATCGTCGCTGCCGAGCGACGATTTTTTATATATGCAGGGATCAGAGATCGTAATACATCATAAACTCCGCAGGTGTGGGAATTTCTCCTGCCTGTTTCGCTTCAGCGCGTTTGCGCTCGATCCATACGTCGATAAGTCTTTCTGGGAAAACCCCGTCTTTCGTCAGATAATCATGATCTTTCTCCAGCGCGTCAAGGGCTTCGTCCAGAGATTTGGGAAGGCCCTTGATTTTCTTCTGTTCCTCTGCAGAGAGTGTGTAGAGATTGAAGTCATAAGGCCCCCAGCCGCTTGCGGCAGGATCGATTTTCTTTTCAATGCCGTCCAGGCCCGCCATCAGGATAGCCGCGTAAGCGTAATAGGGATTGGCGGTGGCGTCCGGATTTCGCAGCTCAAAACGTTTGGCTTCCGGGGACTTTGCGTAGGCGGGAATGCGGATGACCGCACTGCGGTTGGAGGTTGCATAGCCGATTGTCACGGGCGCTTCATACCCCGGCACCAGACGTTTGAAAGAGTTGGTGGAGGGATTGGTGAAGGCACACAGCGATGCAATGTGGGAGAGCAGGCCGCCGATAAAGTAATGGGCAGTCTGACTTAAACCCGAGTAGCCGTTCTCGTCGTAGAAGACGGGCTGGCCGTCCTTTTTCAGAAGCATATGTACATGCAGGCCGCTTCCGGCTTCCTTATAAATGGGTTTAGGAAGGAAAGTGGCTGTTTTGCCTTCCTGTGCCGCCATGTTTTTGATGATATATTTCACGATCATGGTATTGTCGGCCATGGTGGGCATATCTGCCAGCTCCACTTCGATCTCCATCTGGCCGGGACCGCCTACCTCATGGTGGTGGTATTTTACTTTAATACCCCAGTTTTCCATCTCCATGCAGATGCGGCTTCTGAGGTCGTAACCCACATCCTGCGGCGCGGCGATATGGTAGCCGCCATGTGTGACCTCGTAACCGTTGTTGCCGGGGGTGTCCAGCCGGCAGTTCCAGTCTGCCTGTCTGGTGTCGATCTGATAAGCGCACTGTCTGGGAGATACTTCATAGCGGGCGGAGTCGAAGAGATAAAATTCAAATTCCGGCCCGATGATCATCTGATCTGCAATGCCGGTCTTTTTCATGTAGTCCACGGCGCGCAGGCTCACATTTTTAGGATACTGGTCGAAGGGGGTGTTTTCGCCCTTTCCGATGACGCAGACGTTGCCGCACATAGTTAATGTGGGCACCTGTGCGAACGGGTCCACATAGGCGGTATCGGGGTCTGGCAAAAATACCATATCGCTTTTCTCGATGGGGGCGTACCCGTAGTTGGAACCGTCAAAGCCGATCCCGTAGACGAAGACATTCTCATCGAACCGCTCCACCGGTATCGTGATGTGACGCCAACGCCCGTCAATGTCGGTCATCTTGAAATCGATCATGCGAATCTCTTTCTCCTGACACAGTTTTCTGATTTCTGTACTCTTGTCCATATAAATATCCCTCTCTTTGGCGGCTGTTCGGAACTTTGGCTCCGCCCAGCCTGGTTTGTATTAGTATCAGTATACCATGGACAGAGGGTTTAAGGAAACCCTTTCGCTTTGCTGTCCTGATTTCCTTCATGGCTGCCGCCTTGATTTTTGCCACGGTTCCCGCCGTGATTCTGATCCATCGTTCCCATATCGGAAATTTTCAGATCGGAAGCGTCTATCAGGGCGGAGGCGTCCGCGGCCTGCCCTTCACTGTCTGAGGGAATGCGGCCCTCCAATTGTCCCCGTACACTTTCTGCCCGCAGCAGACAGAGATTTTTCAGGGTATCGACGCCGGTTTCAAATTCTTCGTAAGTACAGAATTTTGTGGGATCTTTTTCCACATAGGGAGCAATCAGGGCATAGGTTTCGTCGATGGTTTCCTCAAAAAGGCCGCTCTCAAAGAAGGAGGCAATAAATTCGGAAAAGTATTGGTGATACAGGCTGGTGTAGTTTTCGTCGGCAAAAATCCAGGCGAGCATGGGGCGGGAATCGGTATCGCCGCCGCTTACGGGTGTGTCAACAGGATAGTTGACTATCGTATTGGCATCCATAGATCCCTCAAAGCCGCCAAAGGCCAGATTGTAGTCCCAGGGGATCATGGAGAGACGGCCGTCCTCCTCATAGAGATAATAATTGTGGATCATGGAGCCGGTATAACTGTCAAAGTTGCAGACAAAATTGTGTACCACAAAATAGCGGATCACCGCGTCTATATCCACGGTGTCCTCCAGATTGTCCCCCGCGTTCAGGTCTTTTAGGGCAGAGATCAGCCGGGTTTTGTCCGCATCGGTGAGGTCGGTTTTTGCGTTGGTAAAGATATTTTCGTAACTGTCATAGTCGTCGTCGGTGTAGATCAGGGACACATCGCTGCTGCCCATAGCGCCGGGGCCATTGCCAAAACCGTGGCCGCCATCGGGACCGTTGCCGAAATCGTGGCCGCCATCGGCGCCGCCTTCGAATCCGCCGGGGGCGTGATTCCCGTCCGGGTGGTCCTCAAAGCCGCCGGGAGCCGGAGGCATGCCGTTTTCGTCAGCCGGGGGCTGTATCCCGCCTCCCTCTGAATACCTCTCTTCCCCGTCCCACTCATCCATGCGGAAGTCGCCGCCGAAGCCTTTGCCGCCGCCCATTTTCATGCTGTCTGGCTTGTAGAGACTGCCGGGATTTTTGCCGTAGTTGCGGGCCAGAAATGCGTCCTCCACACCCTCCACAGCCAGATAGAGCCCCCAGGCCTCCCCGTTCACCGTGATCGATACGAAACTGCACAGCGGGGCGGCCGCGCCAAAATATCCCATCATCTGATAGGTGAGATAGTCCTTCATATAAGTATTGTCCTGGATGATGTTGTTGAGACTAAGCTTATCCAGCCCATGATAGAGGCAGGTATCGCTGTAGTGGTCAAATTCGATTTTAAAGCTGTAGCGGTCGTTGCCGTAATGGGCCACCTGAGTGAGGGATGTGTTGCCCTTGGCGCGGATCGCCACATTGCGATAGACTTCACCGTCTATGGTTACATTGCATGACACGTAAGTCTCGTCGGTACAGTGATCGAGAAATCCCTGCCAGTCGTCCATTTCGATGTCGATGCTGTGGACGACGGATGTGTCAAATAAAAGAGATTCGTAGGCGCTTCCTACGCTGGACATGGTCTCAACTGTACCGCCCTGGCCGCGGACTGCAAAGAAGGAAGCGATACACATAACCGGGACCAGAAGGGAACAGTACAGTTTTTTACAGGATCGTCGTACTTTCATGGGAAACCTCCGTTGTTTTTCCAGTCCATCATAACATGTTGGAAGTTTTCCTGTAAATCAGGGAAACTGTGATATTTTTGTGAACAACGCATGTGAAAAGCCGTTGAAAATACGGGAGCGGGAGTGTTATACTTGAAACGTTGAGGTGAATCTATGACGACGAGAGAAGAGGCGCTCTGCTTTGGCATGACATTCCCGGATGTCTATCAGGACATGCCTTTCCACGATCCCAACTGGGTGCTGGTGAGATGCCGTAAAAATAAAAAAGCGTTTTTGTGGACTTATGAATATGAAGGTTCCATGCGGATCAATATAAAGGTAGATCCCGAATGGCGGGAGTTCTGGCGTCAGACTTACGCATCAGTGCTTCCGGGTTATCACCAGAATAAGGAGCACTGGAATACGGTGATTTTAGACGGATCGATTCCGGATGAAGATGTCAAACGCATGATAGCGGAAAGCTATGATCTGGTTTTGAAAGGAAAAAAGAAAAAATAGCGGGCGGCATTGTATCTCTTTTTGTCCGAGGGACGTAAGCTATAACAGGGATTTTCAGGAGGTGTGGGAAAACATGCAGTTGTTTGCAGGATTGATGATTCCCTTCGTGGGGACCACCCTTGGATCTGCGATGGTATTTTTGATGAGAAACGGGATGAATAAGGGGCTGGAAAGGCTTCTTCTGGGGTTCGCTTCGGGCGTCATGATGGCGGCGTCGGTGTGGTCTCTTTTGATTCCGGCTATCGATATGTCCGGGGAACAGGGACAGATTGCCTGGCTGCCGGCCGCCGGGGGATTTTTAGGCGGCATGGCCTTTCTTCTGCTGCTGGACAGTCTGATCCCGCATTTGCATTTGGAGAGTGAAAAGCCGGAGGGTGTGGAATCCACGTTAAAAAAAACAACTATGCTTGTCCTTGCAGTGACACTACACAACATTCCTGAGGGAATGTCCGTGGGTGTGACTTTTGCCGGGGCGCTGATCGGGGATGCGGGGATCACCATGGCGGGCGCGTTTGCCCTGGCTGTCGGCATTGCGATCCAGAATTTTCCGGAAGGGGCGATTATCTCCATGCCGCTTCGCAGTGAGGGTGTTTCCAGAGGGCGTTCCTTTGTCTACGGGGGGCTGTCGGGTATTGTGGAGCCGATTGGCGCGTTTATCACGATTCTTCTGGCAGAACAGATTGTCTCCGCGCTGCCGGTGCTTCTGGCCTTCGCGGCGGGCGCGATGATCTATGTGGTGGTGGAGGAGCTGATCCCGGAGGCGCAGGCAGGAGACCACAGTAATCTCGGAACAGTAGGTGTGGCCATTGGGTTTGTGATTATGATGGTTCTGGATGTTGCACTCGGCTAGTGTGAGAAGTAATTCTGCGGAGGATTGGTAATGAAGGAAAATGATCTGACAGAGGGGAGCGTTGGGAAAAACCTGATCAGGTTTGCGCTCCCGTATCTTTTGGCCTGCTTTATGCAGACTTTTTATGGAATGGCCGACCTGTTTGTGGTGGGACTGTACAATGGTTCCCAGACCACCACGGCGGTGTCCATCGGCAGTCAGGTGATGCACATGCTTACGGTGGTCATTGTGGGATTTGCCATGGGAGCCACCGTGCGGATCGGCAGATATGTGGGAGCGAAGGACGAGCGGGCGGCGGGCAGGACCGTGGGGGCGGCGGTGGTTTTCTTTGCGGCGTTTGCAGCGGTTCTTACAGTTGCCCTTCTGCTAAGTGTTAATTTAATAACAGATGTTATGATTACACCTGTGGAAGCGGTGGAGGAGACAAGGCTCTATCTGCTGATCTGTTTTGCCGGCGTGCCTTTTATCACGGCCTACAATGTAGTAAGCAGCATTTTCCGCGGGGCGGGGGATTCGAGACGGCCCATGTATTTTGTGGCGGTGGCCTGTGTAGTGAATGTGGCGCTGGATTTTATTTTTATCGGCGGTATGGGGCTCGGCGCGGCGGGAGCCGCCATGGGGACAGTTTTCGGACAGGCAGTGAGCGTGCTGTTCTCGATTGCTGTGATGCGGGGACGGGATTTCGGGTTCCGGGTGACAAGACAGGATATCCGCCTGGACAGGGAGGCGGTTGCCCAGATCTGTAAGGTGGGCGCGCCCATTGCCTGTCAGGACGGGCTGATTCAGGTGGCCTTTATTGTGATTACGGTAATCGCCAACAGCAGGGGGCTGATTGTCTCGGCGGCGGTGGGAATTGTGGAAAAGATCATCAGCTTTATGTTTCTGGTTCCCTCGGCTTTTCTCTCGGCAATCTCCGCCATTACGGCCCAGAATATGGGAGCGGACAAGCCGGAGCGGGCAAGGGCTTCCCTGGGTTATGGCCTGCTTGTCACGGTCTGCTGGGGCGCGTTCTGCGCTCTCTACAACCAGTTCCTGCCGCATACGCTGGTAGGGCTGTTTACGAGAGACGGGGCGGTGCTGGCGGCAGGGTGTGCTTATCTGCGCTCCTATGCTTTTGATACCCTTTTTGCGGCCGTGCATTTTTGCTTCAGCGGATATTTCTGCGGGGACCAGAAGTCGGGTATTTCCTTTATACATAATATCATAGCGATTGTTATGGTACGCATACCGGGGGCCTATCTTGCGGCGGTTTACTTCCCGGACAGCCTCTATCCGATGGGGTGGGCGCCGCCTCTGGGGTCGCTTCTCTCCGCGCTGATCTGCGTCGGGTTTTATGTCTGGTACCGGCAGCGAGGCCGGCAGGAGAGGCGGGGATAAGACAGCGGCCGGCATTTTATGATTTGATCTGCCGACGCAGCGCCCACAATGCAAACAGGTTCGGCAGCGCCATGAATGCGTTGATCAAATCGGTGCATTCCCATACCAGATGCATGGGGATGATGGCGCCCAGATAGATCATCAGGACGTAGAAAAGTTTATAAAACGGGATACCCCGGCTTCCGGCCAGATATTCCGTGGCTTTTTCCCCGAAGTAGGACCAGCCGATCAGCGTGGTAACGGCGAAGGCGCAGAGAGAGACGGTTAGGAATGCGTCTCCCACATAGGGCAGGTGGGAGAAGGCGGCGGCAGTCAGATCCGTCTCGGCAGCCCCTGCGGTGGAAGCCGGGTCGTAGAGCATGTTGCAGACGATGACGAGTCCGGTGAGCAGGCACATAACCACGGTATCCCAGAAAACGGCGGTCATGGAAACATAGGCCTGAATTTTGGGATCTTCGGTATGGGAGGCTGCCGCGGCGATTGCTGATGTGCCGATACCGGCCTCATTGGTGAAAAGCCCTCTGGCGATGCCGTAGCGAAGCGCACGCTGCAGACCGGCTCCGGCCACGCCTCCGGCAAGGCTTGCGAAGGAGAAGGCGTCCTTTAAGATCCAGACCACGGCGGTGACCAGCTGGTGCCTGTAGAGAATAAGCAGTAACAGGCATCCGAAGAGATAGAGAAAGGTGATGGCGGGCACAGTCCGCTCGCAGAGGCTGCCGATGCTTTTAATGCCGCCCAGAATCACGGCTCCGGTCACGACGGCGAGAACGGCGCCCACGAGATGGGGGGAGAGGCCGAAACTCCGGGAGGCTGCCCCGGTGACGGAGTTTGCCTGTGTGGTACAGCCAACGCCGAAAGCGGCGGCCAGTGTGCACAGCGCGTAAAACCCACCGAGTCTATTATTATGTAAACCATTTTTCAGCACATACATAGGGCCCCCGGTGTAGACGCCGTCTTTCCGTTTCTGGCGGTAGAGGAGACTTAAATAGCACTCGCCGTAAGCGGTGGCCATGCCGAGAATCCCGGTGATCCAGCACCAGAAGATGGCGCCGGGGCCGCCAAGAGCGACGGCGGTGGATACACCGATGATGTTCCCCGTGCCAAGGGTGGCCGCCAGTGTGGTGGAGAGGGCAGAGAAGGGGGAAAGATTCCGTCCGTCTTCGCCGGTGGAGGGCGATTCTGCTCCGGAAGAGGGTTCTCCGGCACAAAACAGGGAGAAGCGGATTGCCCGAAAGAGGTTTTTCTGCGGAAAGCGCAGCCTGCAGGTGAAATAAATATGCGTGCCCATAAGCAGGACAATCAGGGGAAGGCCCCACATCAGATCGTTGAGTTGTTCTAAGATCGCCATAGTTGACATGAAAGGTACATCCTTGCATTGTTAGCATATCCTATGTGAAAGACGACGAAAAAAGAACCGGGGAGAAGAAGGAGGAGAGAGGATGAACGGGGAGGAGAAGAAGCGCGCTTATGAATGGGCGAAGGCCCTTTGCCACTACGCCGGGAAAGACGAGATATTTCTGGGGCGGTTTTTTGAGATGCTCACTGCCTCGGAGGGGGTGTGGCGGGAATTTTTATATTATCTGGAACATCAGAATTTCCTCTGCGAGTATCAGGTGGCGGGCTACAGCCTGATTGACATTATGGTCTGGCAGATGGATCATTTCAAGGCCCAGCTTGACAGGGACCGCACGCAGATGAAAAGCAACGGGGACAGGATGCTTCTGGAGGCTTTTCACACCATGCTGCTGATGGAACGGGATCCTCAATATTATGTAAACTTAATGCAGAGCGAAACCGGGACAGACTATCCCGGAAAGTATCAGTGAATTTACCGGTTCAGCCGGAGCGTGCTTTTGTGGGGCGGCGTGTGCTGAACGGTTACAAAGGAGCATACACATGATTATAAAAGAAGATATCAGGATCAAACATCTCATCGTACATATTCTGGACCCAACCATCGGTATGCCCGTGCTCTCAGACACAGAGTTGGAGTACGGCTCGGAAGTGGCGGATTTTGTGAAAGAACATATCGGGCGGATCGGCGGCGGGGACGACGCCAGAGAATGCCGCTTTTACGAGCGGGAATCGGAGATCTGCCAGATGCTTGCCGCCTATGAGGACGAGAACTTTGTAGGAGCCAGTCAGGAGATCGCGGGGCTTCTGTTTGAGATCATGAGCGCAAATATCGATATTCCCCCGGCGGACCTTATGGTGGCCCGTTTCCGGGAGGGCGAGGAGGAATATCTGGCCCTTCTGAAAATGAACTATAAGGCCCAGTACACCCACAGGACGATGCCGTTAGAGGGGGAGGGAAACAGCAACGAGCTGATCCGGCACAAGTCCATCCTGCCCTCCCAGACCCAGCGTCTCACTGAGGCGGCGATTATCCGGCTTTCTGACCTTGCCCTGTGGGTGGTGGAAAAAAAGTATGAGGTGAACGGGGAGAAGACGGATTATTTTTCCTTCCTGTTTCTAAAGTGCAGCGCCCATCTCTCCCACAAGTCGAAACTTTCCATCGTGGGGCGCGCCGTGGAGAGCGTGCAGAAGGAGGGCTTTGCGGAAACTGAGCGCTTTGAGCGGCAGATGCGGGCAAAGAGTATCATTCAGGAGGAAATAGAGGAGAACGGCGGCTTTGCGGTGGAGGAGATCGCGGAGAAAATCTTTGACGACCAGCCGGAATTAAAGGTAGCTTTTCAGGATAAAATGGAAAAGTACAATATGGTTAAGGAAACGATAGAGCCGCAGAGCGAGAACACGACACGGAAGTATCAGAGCCAGCACCTCTTTACGGATACGGGGATTGAGATCAAGATTCCCATGGAGCAGTATAAGAATCCCGGCTGTGTGGAGTTTATCACGAATCCTGACGGGACGATCAGCGTCCTGATCAAAAATATCGAACATCTGGAGGCCAGAATTTAGGCGGCGCGGGCCTGCGTGCCCGTCTGCCGGTGACGGGAGTGCAAAGTATGGGAACCATTTTAGACTATCTGAGAGAATACGGCGATTACACGCTGGAGGAGAAGCCCTTCAGCGATGTGGACAGTCTTGTGATCAGCCAGCTTTCCTATCTGAAATTTGACGGCATTGTGCCGGGGCCGGAGCAGGATGCTGCTCCGGTGAGCCTTGCACAGATCGCAGCCCATGCGGATTACGATCATCTCTACGCGGATGAGCGTTACCGCAAAGATAATACGGCGCTTTTTTCGGGCGTGCTGAAGAGCCGCCGCTTCGGAGGGATGTTGCTCTGGAATTATGTAAACCAAATCGAGCCGGAGCAGGAGAGCCAGTTTTCCGCCGTGGTCTGTGGGCTTTCCGGGGAACTTGTCTATGTGGTTTTCCGGGGCACGGACGAGAATATTGTGGGCTGGAAAGAAGATCTGAATCTGGCCTTCTCGGAGCCGGTGCCGGGACAGAGGCGGAGCGTGCAGTATCTGACGCAGGCGGCACGGACGATTCCCGGCAGCTTCTTTGTGGGAGGCCATTCCAAGGGCGGAAATCTGGCAGTCTATGCGGCCATGCACTGTGACCCGCAGGTGAGGGCGCGGATTACCGCCATCTATGACCACGACGGCCCGGGATTTCGGCCGGAAGTCAGGATACAGGGCGCGTGGCAGGAGATCGAAGGACGCATTCACAAGACGGTGCCCCACTCCTCGCTGGTGGGTATGCTTCTCTACACGGACGGCGACTATCAGGTGGTGGAGAGCAAAACCATCGGGCCTGCCCAGCACAATCCTTACACGTGGCTGGTGGCGGGGGACGCCTTCCGTATGGTTGATGAGATCCGGCCGGGACAGAAGTTTATGGATCAGGCGCTCAACGAGTGGATTCTGTCATTGGATCAGGAGCAGATGCATGTTTTTGTGGACACTCTCTACCGGGTGGTGCAGGCGTCGGAGGCCGACAACCTCATCGACTTCAATGCCCATTGGTTTCAGAGCATTCAAAGGATCGGCAGGGCCATGGGCGAGGTGGACGGGGAGACCGCCAGGGTTGTGATGCAGATTATGCGCGCTCTCTTTGATGTGGTTTTTCTTCACAGAAAGCAGCAGACCAGAAACAGACGGGAGGCCCAGCGGGAGAAGTTCGAGGAGGGAATGGCGCAGCTGGAACGCCATCTGAAGCTTCAGCAAAGCGACAGGAAGTAGGAGAGGAGAGAATCTCCCTGCCCGTCCGGAAGCCGTTCCGGGTGCCACTGTACGGCCAGAATGGGGAGGCGCTCATGGAAGAGCCCTTCAATCTCGTTATCCCCCGCGCGGCAGACGGGGATCAGTCCCCCGCCGGGACGGTTTATGGCCTGATGGTGGGCGGAATTAACCAGGGTGCTGTTTCCGTAGAGCTGATAAAAGAAGTCACGGCGTCCCAGATCGCAGTGATATACATAGTGAAACTGATCATGACCGATCCATTTATGGATGCCGGCGGTGTCGATGTGCTGTGTGACGTCGCCGCCGAAATGGACGTTGATGAGCTGAAGCCCTTTGCAGATTCCCAGCACGGGCTTTTTTTCTGCCACAAAACGGGACAGGAACTGGAACTGCAGGATATCAAGTTCAGTATCCACATTTCGGGAACCGTGATCCTTCTGGCCGAAAAAGGCGGGTGCAATGTCGCCGCCGCCGGGGAGAAGCAGATGGGTGGCATGGTCTGCGGCCTCAGGATGAAGGGTGGTATGACAGGAGACGCCAAGCCGTTTCAGGGCTTTTTCATAGTTTTCTGTATGTTCGCTGCGGCCTGCGATGATTACGGATGGGAGAAGGGACATGTGGCTTACTCCTTTTGCGGTGGGGAAGCGTTACTTTATTTTATGCAGAAAACGGATATCGGTCTGAAAAATATTTAGGATTATTATCCAAAAAAAGTGAAAATAACGGTTGCTTTATGTGGAAAAATCCAATATAATTTTAGACACGATTAAAATAATTTATAAAAATGAGAAGATTTCCTGAAAAACAGTCGGAACGGAGGTAAGGATGAGCGATTTACAGTTTAACAAACCATGGATTTTACAGCGTGCGGATCCCTATGTGTACAGACATACGGATGGCAGTTACTATTTTACGGCTTCCGTGCCGGCTTATGACGGGATTGTCCTGCGCAGGGCGGACACGCTGGCAGGGCTTGTGGACGCCGAAGAGGTGGAGGTCTGGCATAAGCATGAGTCCGGCATCATGAGCTGTCATATCTGGGCGCCCGAGCTTCACTATATCGACGGCGCGTGGTACATCTATTATGCGGGCGGCGATAAGGATGATGTATGGCAGATCAGGCCTTATGTGCTGGAGTGTAAGGATGCGGATCCCATGACCGGCACATGGACGGAAAAGGGCAAGATGGGCAGGGCTGACGACGATGTGTTTTCCTTTGAGGCCTTTTCACTGGACGCAACCGTATTTGAAAATAAAGGAAAATGGTATTATATATGGGCCGAGAAAGTGGGCGTCGGAAAGCAGATATCCAACCTTTACATTGCTGAGATGGAGACGCCTTACAAGTTAAAGACCGTGCAGGTGCTCCTGACCACCCCGGATTACGATTGGGAGCGGGTTGGCTTCTGGGTGAACGAAGGCCCGGCCATTCTGAAACGAAACGGTAAGATCTTTATGACTTACTCCGCTTCGGAGACGGGCGTGTGCTACTGTATGGGTATGCTGACGGCGGACGAGGACTCGGATCTGTTAGATCCCTTATCCTGGAAAAAGGAGCGTTACCCGGTGCTGCAATCCGATGACTCCATTGGCGTCTACGGGCCGGGACATAACAGCTTCACCGTGGATGAGGAGGGAAATGACATCATGGTCTATCATGCCAGGACGGAGACGGAGATTGTGGGAGATCCGCTCTACAATCCGAACCGCCACGCGATGCTGATGAAATTTGGCTGGGAGAATGGCAGACCGGTGTTTAAGTTTACATAATGCAATTGGTTTACATAAAGCGATGTGGATGAGCTCATGCAGATGGGTTTACATAATATTATAAGGAGGAAAACAGGGAGTATATGGCAAAATTATTTATCAACGAGAAAAACAGGAAGGGACATATAAATCCTGAGATTTACGGGCATTTTTCCGAGCATTTGGGCAGATGCATCTACGAGGGGCTTTACGTGGGAGAGGATTCCGATATTCCCAACGTGAACGGGATGCGTAAGGATGTGGTGGACGCTCTGAAGGAAATGCAGATTCCCGTGCTGCGCTGGCCGGGAGGATGCTTTGCGGACGAGTACCACTGGAAGGACGGTATCGGGCCCAAAGAAGGCCGTAAGAAGATGATCAATACCCACTGGGGCGGCGTGGTGGAGGACAACAGCTTCGGCACCCATGAGTTTTTCGAGCTCTGTGACCAGCTTGGCTGTAAGACCTATGTGAACGGAAATGTGGGCAGCGGCACGGTACAGGAAATGAGTGAGTGGGTAGAGTACATTACCTTTGACGGCGTATCCCCCATGGCTGACCTGCGGAAGAAAAACGGCCATGAGAAGCCCTGGAAGATCGACTATTTCGGTGTGGGCAATGAAAACTGGGGCTGCGGCGGCAATATGACGCCGGAGTATTATGGAAATCTGTACAGAAGATACCAGACTTATGTCAGGCATTATGACCACGCGGCGCCCATCAAGAAGGTTTGCGGCGGGCCCAATGTGGCTGATTATTTCTGGACGGAGGGCGTGTTAAAGACCTGTTTTGCGAAGCCCCAGCCGGAGCCGGGCGCACCGGGCGTTGTACCGGGCTTTATGGACGGCCTGTCCCTTCACTACTATGTGCATCCGGGCGGATGGCAGCATAAGGGCAGCGCGACGGAGTTTGACGAGGACGTCTGGTATACGACCATGGCAAAAGCGGTTTACATGAAAGAACTGGTAGAGAATCATGGCGCGATCATGGATCAGTATGATCCCGAGAAGCGGATCGGTCTGATCGTGGATGAGTGGGGTTGCTGGTTCGACGTGGAGCCGGGCACGAATCCGGGATTCCTGTATCAGCAGAACACCATGCGCGACGCAGTTGTGGCGGGTGTGACGCTCAATATCTTTAACAAGCATTGCGACCGGGTAAAGATGGCCTGTATCGCGCAGATGGTCAATGTGCTACAGGCGGTGATCCTGACAGAGGGGCCGAAGATGATCCTGACGCCCACCTACCATGTTTTCCATATGTATAAGCATCATCAGGACGCTGATCTGGTGGAGAGCTGTATTGAGGGCAATAAGATGATCGGCACAGACGCAGACGTTCAGGTGCCTTTCCTGGATGAGTCTGTTTCCGTGGATAAGGACGGTTATGTGAACGTGACGCTGACAAACCTGTCGACGGATGAGGACGCGCCGGTGGAGATGTCCTTCATGGAGCTTAACCCGACAGAGATTACAGCGGCAGTCTTAAAAGGAGAGATGCACGCCCACAATACCTTTGAGGAGCCTGAGAAGGTGAAAGAGGAAGCGTTTGACGCCTATGAGGTCAGGGACGGGAAGATCAGTTTCACGGCGCCTGCGGGCAGCGTGGTCAGCTTCCGCATCCGCTAGGAAAGGAGAAGGCGGCGTATGGAGATAGAAAACGGACGCATCTGCCGCAAATGTCTCACTAGAGACATGGATCAAAAAGAGTATTTTGAAAATCTGCACACTTACATCGCCAATCTGGACGAGGATTTAAAGGTTGAGGAGCCGCTTTATGAGAAGCGGCTCTCTCTTTGTAAAGAGTGTGACCTGCTTCTGGATGGGATGTGCAGAGCCTGTGGATGCTTTGTGGAACTGCGGGCGGCGATGAAGAAAAATGCCTGTCCCTATGATAAATGGGGCGCTTTAGATTCTGAATTATTAAAAGAATAATTTATGTAAATATGAATTATTTTAAAA
>CAMQTN010000086.1 GCA_947037115.1 uncultured Lachnospiraceae bacterium | reverse complement strand
ATTATATAGAGAATCCAGTTTGATTAATTTTATATCTGAACTGAGCTTATAATTATAGTAAAGGGATACCCCACATGGCAGTAAGAATCATACCAAAATTCAAATCCCTCAAAGACGGGAAGAATGCACAATTCCTGTCATATATGGAGAAATTTGTTCTGCCGGAATGTCAAAAGGGAAATATCCGTTTTTTTGACGATGCCCAAAGAGTCTTTACGGATTTATCGGACAAACAGTTACAAATTGACATTGCCACAGCCAACGAAAAACTGCTGCGTGATATTTCTGTCAAAAAATTAGTATGGTTATCGGAAAATTTCAGGTTTTGGAAGGATGAATATTACGCCTGTGATCATGATAAAAGGTGTATCGACAGGAAAAAACTGATTCATTTGACAGACAGCCAGTATCTGGCGACCTTAAAACTCGGAACATTTGCAAGCAACGGATTTTTCAATCCCTTCCGATGCTTGAAAAAGTAAAAAACGCCAAGAGGCGTTCGGATGCACAGATCTGCTCGCTGGAAATACAGGCAGAAAATCTCATCCGACACAAATTTCAATCTCTGTTACATGAGACGTTAAATGAAATCCCAAAATATGAAATACAGATCAAAAATGCGGTCTACCGCTTTATCAAAAAAAATCCCGTGCTGGACAGGGCGCAGACAGAACATCTTCTGGCATTGGAACGGACAGGTTATGGACAGATGCTGCTTATTCTGGCGATTTTTTGCCATTATCATTACGATGACCGGCTGGCCGGGAAATATCTGTGTTCTAAGAGTGCGGTCGTGAGATATCATACGCTGGTTTACCGCTATGAACAGAAGCACGACGCATGGCCCGGCCTACAGGCAATGCTGCTGGACCCGTCTAGACGGATTCGCGATTATGCGGCTTATATTCTTGAAAAACATACGAACATGGATATCAGAGCCTTTTATCTACAGGAGCTTGAGCGGAATCCGTCAAAATTTGTATTGAATTCAATACGGCGCCAAGACATTATATGAAGCTTATATACAAAACCGTTCCGGTTTTATGGCAGACTATTTTTTAAGACTTCTTTTGAATGAACCTTCGTGGACACGATTGCCGTATCTTCTGATGCTGTACCGCGACGGGAACCTTACGGAGAAGCAATGTCTGGATATTACTGCCGGAGTCTGTGAAAGACATATGTACGGCAGTGTATCAGAGCAGGAGGCGGCGTTGATCCGAAGCCTTTTGGAGCAGAACAGCGATAAACTTCCAGAGCATATCCGCAAAAATATATTGTTTGATTTGAAATGTATTGAGAGAGGATAGTCTTAACTTATGAAAGTCAGAATGAAATTTGCCAAATACGGCGTCATGAAATTTATCGGCCATCTGGATACCATGCGCTTTTTCCAAAAAGCGGTGAGACGGGCCGAAATCGATGTGAAATACTCGGAAGGCTTCAGCCCACACCAGATTATGTCCTTCGCCGCGCCGCTTGGCGTAGGAATAGAGAGTTTCGGGGATTATATGGATATGGAGGTCAATTCCATGACTTCCACCGAGGATATGAAACAGGCCCTGAATCAGGTCATGGTCGAAGGCGTGGAGATTCTTTCCGTCACCCTCTTGCCGGATCATGCTAAAAACGCCATGGCAAGCGTCTCGGCGGCTTCCTATCGTCTTGAAATGAAAGAGGGCCGTTTTCCCGTTGACAATCTGAAGGACAAAATACGGGATTTTTACGGGCAGGAGACAATCCCTTATACCAAGGAGACAAAAAAGAGCGTCATAGAGCTTGATTTAAAACAGGGTATCTATGAAATCGACGCCGATACGGACGGAGCTGTCCATATGCTTGTAAATGCCAGCAGCAGCGGCAATATCAAACCATCCATTGTTTTTGAGAAGTTTTGTCAGTTTGCGGGAGTGGATATTCCGCCGTCAGCCTGTCAGGTGACACGGCTGGAAACCTATACGGATCTGTCCGGGGAAGACGAAGCCCATCGGTTTGTGCCCCTTGCTGAGGCAGGAAAATCTTGAATTTTTAAAATTATAAAAAATCACTTGACCTTCCCCTTTGTGGAAGCCTTATTCTTACGGTGTCAGGGGATATGCTGGAAAACGCGTCTCATAAGATACCGGGAAAGGAGGAACACTAACAAAATATGAAGATCAACGAAGTGGAACGGCAGGTGGGTATTACCAAGAAAAACATTCGTTTTTATGAACAGCAGGGACTTCTTCACCCGAAGCGGAACAGTGAAAACGGCTACCGGGAATATAACGGGGCGGATGTAGATTGCCTAAAAAAAATCAAGCTCCTGCGAAAGCTCTCCCTGCCCATCGAAGAGATCAGACGGATTCAGAATGGGGAGCTGCTGCTTACGGACGCTCTGAACCGGCAGCTCATTGTATTGGAGCGGGAGATGACAAACCTTACGGAAACTTCCGGGTTGTGCCGCATGATTCTGGAGGAAAAAATCCTCTATCAGACCCTTTCCCCTGACAAATATCTGGAAAGGATGATGGAGATGGAAGAAAAGGGAACAAAATTCAGAAATGTGTCAAGTGACACGATCCGGCAAAAGCGCGGTTCTATCCTTGCTGCTGTCGTCTTTATTCTGATTATGGCCGCACTTGTCGGCATGCTGGTCTGGGCCTACACACAGGATCCGATTCCGAAACTGCTTTTCGGTTTTTTCATGCTGGTGCCGCTTTTGTTTATCTGTGCCGTAATTGTCGCGCTTTTACAGCGTATCAAAGAGTTAGAAGGAGGAGAAGAGGATGCTGCTCGTAAATATTGATTATATTACAGGAAAAGAACTGGAGCCATTAGGAATCGTGAAGGGAAGTATTGTACAGACAAAAAACTTCGGCAGGGATTTTATGGCCGGAATCAAAACGCTGGTAGGCGGGGAAGTAAAAGAGTATACGGAAATGCTGAACCAGGCAAGACAGATGGCCGTTAAGCGCATGGTGGATGAAGCGGCAGCCATGAACGCCGACGCCATCATCAATGTACGGTACGCTTCCTCATCGGTAATGCAGGGTGCGGCGGAGGTAATCGCCTACGGTACTGCCGTAAAATATAAGAATCCTTAATTTGCATTCCGGTCATTGTGTGTTATAATTGTCGCAGGGTCAGCACCCTGCGACGCAAAAATTACTGCGTAATTCTTGTTGGCATTGCGAAGGATTACAGCTTCTGGGAAATAATGCAGTAGTCACAGAGGTAATTAACAGTTTTTGAAAGATGATACAACGATCTATGACAACACACAAAGGTAATATTCTGATCACAAAACACAGTGACAGACTCCTTGCCATGTTAATGCGAAACAACCAGATATTGTCAGCACAGGTACTGAGGTCGAACGAATATGCGGTTGGCAATATTTATATAGGCAAAGTACAGAGCATTTCCCAAAATATCGGCGCCGCCTTCATCGATCTTGGAGGCGGCTATCTCACATTTCTCCCCTTTGCGGAGGTTCTGGAAGCAAGACTCACAAACCGCAGTCCGGACGGATCCCTGAAGGTGGGCGACGAGCTTCTGGTGCAGATTGCCAGAGAACCCATGAAGACAAAGCTGGCGGGCGTAACGACGAAACTTTCCCTGGCCGGACATTATGCGGTGGTTTCCGCCGTGGGAAAAAAACAAATTCCGGGCATTCAGGTCTCTTCCAGGCTGGGCGCCAATGCCCAGACAAAATTTCGGGGCATGGAACCCCTTGCAGAGATTGCAAAAAACTGCCGCCTGATTGTTCGGACAAATGCCGGCGCGCTTGCCGATACAGAACCGCTGATTCTTGAGGCCCAGCATTTGGCGAAAACCATGGAACGTATTCTGAAAATCGGCCCATCACGCACCTGTTACAGCTGCCTGTATCAGGGAAAGCCTGACTATATCAGCTTTATGGAAAACGCCTACCGTTCGGAGTACGATGAGGTAATCACGGATCTGCCGGAGATTTACGACGCTTTGTCGGCATTCTGCCAGGAAAAGGGGATTCCCCTGCGGCTCTATGAAGATGCCCTGCTTCCTCTTTATAAACTTTACTCCGTAGAAAAGCGCCTCAAAGAGCTTACAGACAAAAAAGTCTGGCTGAAATCCGGCGGTTATCTGGTCATAGAACCCACGGAAGCCCTGATTTCCATTGATGTCAACACAGGAAAATACGAGTCCGGTAAGGAAAAGGAAGAGACTTTCTACCGCATCAACAGGGAGGCCGCAGAGATGATCGCCCTGCATTTGCGGGCCAGAAATCTGTCCGGCATCATCCTGGTGGATTTTATCAATCTGAAAGATAAGAAACGGGAAAAGGAGATTTTAGAGTATATGAGAGGCCTTTTGAAGCAGGATCCCATCCCTGCAAAAGCCTTGGACATGACGAGCCTTGGACTGATGGAGCTGACCCGCAAGAAGGTGGCTCCAAGCCTTGCGGAGCAGTTGAGAACTCCGTAAGGATACCTGAACAGGAGCATGGACTGCGCACAGACGGATCGAAGAACTCCAACATTTCAGAAGAAAGGATCGCAATATCATGAAACTTTTACATATGGAAAAGGTAAAAGACGGTAAATACCTGAAAAATTATGAACTGGTCTATCAAAATAAAGCCGGCCGTGAGAAGAGATATGAGATTGTCAGCAGGAGTGAAATCCCCGGGCCCGAGGCCATCGGAAAGCGGATCAGCGGCGTATCCATTGTAGCCCGGCATGAAGGAAGAATGCTTTTACTGCGTGAATTCCGTATGGGCGTCAACCGCTTTGTCTATAATCTCTGTGCAGGCATGATCAATGAAGGGGAATCGATGGAAGAATGCATACAGCGGGAACTCTATGAGGAGACCGGCCTTTCCGTAAAGAAAATTGACTGCATTCTGCCTCCCTCATTTGCCGCAGTGGCCTTTTCTGATGTGAAAACACAGATTGCCTTTGTGGAGGCGGAGGGGGATTTTGAGGATCACACTTCCGAGAATGAGCAGATTACGGCAGCCTTCTATACGAAAGAAGAGGTGAAGGAACTGCTGGAGACGGAGGAGTTCAGCTCCCGTGCACAGCTTGCCGCTTATTTTTTTGCAGGAAATCCGTCATTTTGAATTATGGCTTGCATATAATTGACTGTTTTGGTCAAGTTTAATGACAGGAAACACATAAAATTTTATTTTTTCGTTAATTTTAAGAAAGGAACCGCCTGATCTGACATGAAATTACAGAAACGAACACTTTTTTTATCTCTGGTTACACTGTGTATCCTGATGCTGGCTGATCAATACACCAAATTGCTTGCCATTTCACACCTGAAAGGACAGTCCCCTTTCATCCTGATCGGAAACGTGCTGGAACTGAGTTATCTGGAAAACAGGGGGGCGGCGTTCAGTTCCTTCGAGGGCAGACAGACCTTTCTCATTGTTTTGACTGCGTTAGTCATTTTTCTTCTTGCATGGAAGTACATTACCCTGCCTGCGGAGCGTCGTTTCACCCTGATGCGGCTTTGTATGCTGCTCATTTTGTCCGGTGCAGGGGGAAACCTGCTTGACCGGCTGACCAGACACTACGTGGTGGACTTCATTTATTTTGTACCCATCAATTTTCCCAAGTTCAACGTAGCGGACATCTATATCACCTGTGGGGTGGCCTTACTTGCAGTTCTTCTGTTTTTCTATTATACGGAAGAGGAGTTTGACCGGCTGTTCACTTTTGGAAGAAAGAAGTAAAATTTCATTGACAAACGGGGAAAAACCCGTTACAATATCTGAGTATGCCGCATAGCGAGGTAGAAGTGTGCCCTTTTGGCACCACCACAGTTAGCGAGTAAATGGGCATGGCCCATGAATAGGAGGTGTGCAGGTATGTACGCAATCATTGCAACAG
This sequence comes from uncultured Lachnospiraceae bacterium, assembly GCA_947037115.1. Classification (GTDB taxonomy): domain Bacteria; phylum Bacillota; class Clostridia; order Lachnospirales; family Lachnospiraceae; genus UBA3282. Next base: position 9,102 of record CAMQTN010000086.1, on the reverse strand, counting down.
GCGGAAAACAGTACAAGGTATCCGAGGGCGACGAGATCAGAGTGGAGAAGCTCGACGTTGAGGTTGGCTCTACTGTTACATTTGACCAGGTGATCGCTGTGAGCGACAAGGAGCTCAAGGTTGCAGGCGATGTTGCCGGCGTTACCGTGACCGGTACCGTTACGGATCAGGGCAAGGCTAAGAAAGTTATCGTCTACAAGTACAAGAGGAAAACCGGCTATCACAAGAAAAACGGTCACAGACAGCTCTACACGCAGATCAAGATTGACAAGATCAATGCGTAATGACCGAGGTCAGAATTTATAAAACCAAATCAGGAGAATATCGGAAATTTACCTGTGACGGCCACGCAGGATACGCGGATTACGGAAAAGATATCGTCTGTGCGGCGATCTCAATGCTGGTCATCAACACGGTGAACTCTCTGGAGGAGATCACGAAAGAAGCGATACAGGTAGAGGCAGACGAGGAGATTGGAAGGATTAGTTGTACTTTTATAAGGCAATCCCTGAAAGAGACCTCCGTTGCGCTCATGGATTCCCTGATACTGGGGCTGGGCCAGATTGAGGCGCAGTACGGAAAACAGCATTGTAAATTGACATTTGAGGAGGTGTAATACCATGTTGAATATGAACCTTCAATTCTTCGCACATAAAAAGGGTGTCGGCTCCACCAAGAACGGTCGTGATTCCGAATCCAAGAGATTAGGTGCAAAGAGGGCTGACGGACAGTTCGTTAAAGCAGGAAACATCTTGTACAGACAGCGCGGGACAAAGATCCATCCCGGCGTCAACGTCGGCAGAGGCGGGGACGACACACTGTTTGCTCTGGTGGATGGCGTTCTTCGTTTCGAGAGAAGAGGAAGAGACAAGAAGCAGGCTTCCGTTTATCCTGTAGAGAAGTAAGAATCTTAAGACGGGCTCCGAACATCCAGATGTTTGGAGCTTTTCCTTTATCTGGAAATGGAGCAAAGAAGGACAACTATGTTTGCAGATCGTGCGAAAATTTATGTAAAAAGCGGTAAGGGCGGGGACGGCCATGTCTCTTTCCGCAGAGAAAAGTATGTGCCAAACGGCGGCCCTGACGGCGGGGACGGCGGAAACGGCGGCAGCGTCTATTTTGAGATCGACGAAGGCCTGAACACCCTGACGGATTTCAGGCATATCCGCAAATACTGCGCGAAGAACGGCGAAGAGGGCGGAAAGAAAAACTGTGCCGGCAAAAGCGGCGAAGATATCACCATTAAAGTGCCCGAAGGCACGGTAATCAGAGAGGCCGGAAGCGGCAAGGTCATCACCGACATGTCCGGGGAGAACAGGCGGTTTCTTCTGTTAAAAGGGGGACGCGGCGGGAGCGGAAACCAGCACTATGCCACCAGCACCATGCAGGCGCCCAAGTACGCCCAGCCCGGCCAGCCGGCACAGGAACTGGAACTGCTTCTGGAGCTTAAGGTAATTGCCGATGTGGGGCTTGTGGGCTTTCCCAATGTGGGAAAATCCACCTTTTTGTCAAAAGTGACAAACGCCCGGCCGAAAATCGCCAACTATCATTTTACCACCTTAAACCCCAATTTGGGAGTGGTGGATCTGGATGACGCGAAGGGCTTTGTGATTGCCGATATACCCGGCTTGATCGAGGGCGCGTCGGAAGGTGTGGGCCTTGGCCATGAATTTCTGCGCCATATTGAACGTACCAGACTGATTGTCCATATTGTGGATGCGGCTTCCACCGAGGGCCGTGATCCCATTGCGGATATCTATGCCATCAACAGGGAGCTGGCCGCCTATGAGAAATCGCTCTGTGAACGGCCGCAGATTATCGCCGCTAACAAAACGGATATGATTTACGAGAAGGACAGTGATCCGGTGGAAGCGATCCGGGCAGAATTTGAACCGCAGGGGATTCCTGTCTATGGCATTTCCGCAATCAGCGGCAAAGGCGTGAGAGAGCTTCTCTATGCCATCAACAACCGTCTGGCAGAGCTCGACAATAAGCCTCTCACCTTTGAGCAGGAGTTTTTCCCGGAGTTTCATTTTGACATCGGGAACGAGCCTTTCACGGTGGTCTATGACGAGGCGGCGGACGAGTATGTGGTGGAAGGCCCCCGCATCGAAAAAATGCTGTCCTACACCAACCTGGAATCCGAGAAGGGCTTTAAGTTCTTTCAGGATTTTATGCGGGAACAGGGGATTTTGAAACAGCTTGAGGAGCTTGGTATCGAGGAGGGCAGTACCGTCAGAATGTACGGACTTTCCTTTGACTACTATAAATAAATCGAAAAGCAGCTTCGCAGACTCGGAAGGAGTGTGAAATTATTATATGGAACTGACCAGCAAACAGAGAGCTTATCTGAAAAGTCTGGCAAACGGATTAGATCCCATCTTTCAGGTTGGAAAATCCAGCCTTACGCCAGAGTTTACGGCCTCTATCGGTGATGCCTTCAACACGAGGGAGCTTTTAAAGATCGCCGTTTTGAAAAACTGTGCCGATGATCCGAAGCAGATTGCAGCGGTTGTAGCAGAGCGGACACATTCTATGGTCGTACAGGTGATCGGCAAAAAGATCATTCTTTATAAGCCTGACAGGAAAAATCCTAAAATCGAACTGCCAAAGGCGTAAACAGGAGGGCAGATGAAACGAATCGGCATTCTGGGAGGTACTTTTAATCCCATTCACAACGGACATCTGGCAATTGCGGAGAAAGCGAAGGAACAATTTGCACTGGATCGGGTGTGGTTTATGCCAAGCGGCGTTCCCTATATGAAAAATCTGCATGAAGTTCTGCCAGTCTCTGTCAGATGTGAGCTGACAGCCCTTGCAATCAGGGATATTCCCTATTTCGAGCTTTCTGATATGGAAGCGGTGGCAGAAGGGAACACCTATACCTGCCGTACTTTGCAGAAATTGAAATCCCTGCATCCTGATACGGATTTCTATTTTATTCTGGGTGCGGACAGCCTCTGCGCGATAGAGAAGTGGTTTCATCCGGAACTGATTTTCCAAAACTGCACCATACTGGCGGCCGTGAGGAAGGAACAGATGTCTGCCGGACAGGAGCCCGAAACCTCCAAACAACTTCTTTTGAAGAAACAGCTTGAGGAACAGGCCCGGTATCTGCGGGAAAAATATTGCGCAGCCATTCAACTGATGGAGATGGATGGAGTCGACATTTCATCCACACAGATACGGACATTGTTATGCAAAGGACAGTCCATCCACGGTCTGGTGCCGGAGCGTGTGGAAGCCTGTATGTTAGAAAATCATCTGTACCAATCCTAAAACGGCCTCAAAGGGGGAATAAATGATATGAGCGGCAAACATATAGACAGCCCGGATATTGCCAATATTCGCAAGGACATGGAAAAGACACTTTCCTCCAAACGGTATACCCATACGCTGGGAGTCGCTTACACGGCAGCAGCCCTGTCAATGGCACACGGGGAATCCCTGGAAAACGCCATGACAGCCGGCCTGTTACACGACTGTGCCAAGTCCATGCATGGATCTGAGCTGGTTGCCATTTGTGAAAAAGCCCATCTTAACGTGACAGCGGTGGAGCGGGGCAATCCAACAGCGCTCCTGCATGCAAAGGCAGGTGCCTATCTGGCACAGCATAAGTACGGCGTAACAGACGATGACATTCTAAACGCCATCCGATATCACACCACGGGACGGCCTGATATGAGCAGGCTTGAGAAAATCCTCTATATTGCGGATTACATCGAACCAAACAGGAAACAGTTGGCAGAACTTGATTTGATCCGGCAAATTGCCTTCCAGGATCTTGACCGGACAATGGAAAAGATATTGGCAAACACACTGGCCTATCTACGAACCTCGGACGGACAGTTAGATGATATGACGGTCAAAACCTATAATTATTATAAACGAACGGAAACTTAGAAAGGCGTGATCATTTATATGAATAACAGGGAAACCGCACTTTTAGCAGTAAACGCTTTGGAAGATAAAAAGGCAGAGGATATCCGCATCATTGATATCAGCGAGATATCGACCATTGCGGACTATTTCATCATTGCAGACGGCAGTAACAAGAGCCAGATACAGGCCATGGCTGACAATGTATCGGAAATTCTTGGAAGAGCAGGCGTTACAGTCAGACAAATCGAAGGCTACCAGAACGCCAACTGGATTTTAATGGACTTTCAGGACATTATCATCCACATTTTCGACCGGGAGAACCGCCTGTTTTACGACCTGGAACGGATCTGGCGGGACGGTGTTCTCATAGAAAAAGAGGCATTGCAGTGATGTGAAAGCGGAAACCGGCGTAAATCCGCCGGTTCCGTTTCCATTTCTTTCCGTCTTTTTGACCTAAGCCTTGTTCGATTCTGCCGTGCCGCCCGTATACATATAGAATGTGATAATATACAGTCCGGCGATACCCACCAGGGCATAAATGATTCTTGAAAACCATGACATGTTACCAAAGATAAATGCCACAAGGTCAAAGCTGAAAAAGCCGATCAATCCCCAGTTGATAGCGCCGATAATAGCAATCGTCAGGGCAAGGCAGTCCAATGCTTTATTTCTCATTTTCCTTCCCCCCTCAAAAGACATCAACCCCTGTATGAAAAAAGAGAGACTGATTTTTAATCGTAAAAGCAAAAAAACAGCAATTACGATTACTATGTAGTATATCTGAAAGTCTTTGTCCTATGTAAAAGAAAAGGTCTAAAAATTTTCCATTTTAAAAATGATCAAGCAGATTAATGTTTTTAATGTTTATAAATGCGGAATACACCGAATACCTTGCCAAGAATCTGGCAGTCATCCACGATAATAGGCTCCATGGAGTCATTTTCCGGCTGAAGGCGGACGTGGCCGTTCTCCCTGTAAAAAGTCTTGACTGTAGCGGAATCATCGATCAATGCTACCACCGTATCACCGTTATTCGCTGTCTGGCAGCTCTTTACAAAAATCTGATCACCGCTGTAAATGCCCACATTGATCATGGAATCTCCCTTAACCTTGAGCACAAAAGATTCACCGTTCGGCACCATATCTGCCGGAACAGGGAAGTAGCTCTCAATATTTTCCTCCGCCAGGATCGGCTGTCCGGCCGCAACCTGACCGATCACAGGCAGGGAAACCATCTCCGTGCGAACCATCTGAAAATTATCATCGCAAATCTCAATGGCGCGGGGTTTCGTGGGATCACGTCTGATATAGCCGTTCTTCTCCAGGGTCTCTAAATGAGAGTGGACCGAAGAGGTCGATTTTAAGTTAACCGCCTCACAGATCTCACGGACAGCCGGCGGATATCCTTTATTTAAAATTTCATCCTTAATATAATCAAGAATCTGCTGTTGTTTTGCAGTGATTTTTCCATGGGCCATAATTAAATCCTTATCCTTTCCAAGGGCTTTCAGTCTATAAGCTTCCTGTTTCTTTTTAATGATAGCACAGCACACTCCGAAAAGCAAACATATATTCAGAAAATTTGTTCGATTTTTTAGTAAATGGTATTGACATTCGAAAACATGTTCGATATAATTTACCCATAAAGAACATCTGTTCGCAACGTTTGTTCGAAAAATTGATTTTAGATTTCTTGAAACAGAAAGGAGCGGAGCATTATGGCAAGTCGTTACCGGGAACAGGATATCAGAAGCGAGAGAAGAATCCGAAATAACCGTATTCGCAGAAGAAAGGAGATGAGAAAGAACTTTCTCCTGTTTGTCATGACGCTCTGCCTGATTGCCACCGCCTCTGTTGCCGTCAGTTCTTTCCGGTCCAACGCAAAGAACGACGCTGATAAGCAGGCTTACAAATATTATAAGAGTATTGTCGTATCGGACAGCGACACGCTATGGTCGATAGCGGAAGAGTATATGGACGAGGAACACTACAGCTCTGTTTACGAATATATCCGCGAAGTTATGCGTATTAACAGCCTTGTAGGAGACGCCATCTATGCGGACGCGCACCTGATTGTTCCTTATTATGATTATGCACCATAGATCTTATGGGCATGCAGCTTTGTCGGCAGATGAAATCGGTCGTTGGTTTCCAGTCCGGACAAACGGTTAAGACTCCAAATTCTGCGCAGCGTTATCCGCAGAAGGTTATAGAAGTTTATCCAGTTCTTCATTTAACTTAAATTTTAAACTTTCCAGTTCTTCATTCGCAGGATTGTATTTTTTATCGGTCAGTTCCTTTCCAAGCTGCCAGACAGGCCCGGGGACAGGCGTATCCCCGTTTCTTCTCGGATATATATGCCAGTGCATATGCAAACCGCGGCCAACGCCTAACAGTGCATAATTTAATTTATCCGGCTGAAATGCATGATATACAGCTTCAGAGACAACCGCCATTTCATGCAGAAATTCATCTCTGTAGTGGGATTCTAACTGATGCAGTTCATACGCATGCTGTTTACACAAAAACAGGCTATATCCCTTTATCCTCTGCTGATCACCTATGACAACGTATCCGGTATTAAGTTCACGGACAAAATAGGGATTCCTGTTTTCTTTTATCAGCGCGATTCTCTCACAGATCAGGCAATTATCCACGGTTGATTCCTCCTTCGAAACAAATTTCTGATACATATTATATCATGAATCAGAGATTCATGATCGCCATTCGTTGAATATGCAAGCATACTCTCCTCACTGACGCTCATTATATCATCTAAATCCGCTTCATTTCAAATTAGAAAAGAACAGTATTGACTTCCCCAAAAATGTTCTATATAATTAAGCAAAAGAAGAACATTTGTTCTGATTTTTCCGAATAATCTGATTAACTCTTTCACTGCGCATTATATTGCGCCATGCTGTCATCGAAAAGGAGAACTTAGTTGATCACCTCTATTATGACCGAAGAGAAACAGGGGGATTCTCATGAAAATTGACCGAATGATCGGCATCCTGTCGATTCTGCTTCAAAAAGAAAAAGTAACCGCCCCCGATCTTGCAAAAACTTTTGAAGTTTCCAGACGCACCATCAACAGGGACATTGAGTCTCTCTGCATGGCTGGTATACCACTTGTGACAGAACAGGGGCAAAACGGCGGTATCTCCATTATGGAGGGATACCGGATTGACCGCACACTTCTCAGTAATGCGGAAATGCAGGCCATATTGTCAGGTCTTCGGAGTCTTGACAGTGTGAGCGGCACCAACCGCTATCTTCAACTGATGGAAAAGCTTTCTGCCGGCGCATCCAATCTGCTCGCCGGGGATACTCATATTCTGATTAACCTTTCTTCCCGGTATAAATCTTCCCTTTCTCCCAAAATTGAATTGCTGCACAGCGCCATTGTCTCCGGGTATAAAGTTTCCTTCACGTACCACGCCCCAAATGGCGAGTCAAAACGAAACGTAGAACCTTATGATTTGATTTACCACTGGGCCGGATGGTATCTTTGGAGCTGGTGCGAGGACAGGCAGGATTTCCGCCTTTTTAAGCTGATGCGCATGACAGATCTGAAAATGACCGACGCCTTCGAAAAGCGTCCTGTCATTCTTCCCGACCTGGCATCTGAACAGTTGTTTCCCTCCACATATGAAGTGAAGGCGAAGATTCATCCGAAATTCAAGTGGCGGCTGGTGGAAGAGTACGGCCCCGATAGTTTTAGCCTGCAGCCGGACGGAACGCTTCTGTTTTCCGCTCCGTTTACAGATAAAACCAGTCTCGTCTGCTGGATTGCATCCTTTGGCGGAGGCGCAGAGCTGTTAGAACCCTCAGAACTTCGGAAAGATATTCTGGCCTTTGCAGAGAACCTTCGTGAAAGACACTCGTCAAGATAGGTCATAACTTTTTTTGAGAATAACAGCAATCACGACATACAGTTGTCATGGTTGATCTGCTAAGATGGATTCATCAAAACAAAACCCTGTTGCAGGACAACGGGCATCAAAGAAAGGATGGATCTAAACTATGGAATATGAAATTGTCACTTTGGAAGAAAAAATTGCAGTCGGTATATCTGCAAGGACAAGCAATGCGGCCCCTGATATGAACGCCGTCATTGGCGGAATGTGGAATCGTTTTTATAATGATGACGTCTACACCTCCATACCTAAAAAGGAAAATGCAAAGGCGCTCGGCATTTACACTGACTATGCTGGGGATGAAACATCTGATTACACCATATTTGTGGCTTGTGAAACTGCTGTAGAGCCGGAAGGAGACGACTTTGCAGTCTGTCATATTCCTGCCGGGCGATATGCCAAATTCGTTGTGCATGGGGATATGGTACAGTCAGTAGCCAACGCATGGCAGGAGATATGGCAGATGAATCTGCCAAGGGCATTCCAGTGTGATTTTGAGGAATATCAGAATGGAGATATGGGGGATCATGCGGAAATCCATATCTACATCGGACTGAAGGAGGTTTGATTAGTGGCATTTGACTATAAAAAGGAATATAAAGAATTTTACCTTCCAAAAAACAAACCGGCGTTGGTTACCGTGCCGCCGATGAACTTTATTGCGGTTCGCGGTAATGGTGATCCGAATGAGGAGGGCGGTGCTTACAAGCAGTCAATCGGGCTTCTTTACGGAGTCGCCTACATCATTAAAATGAGTAAGATGGGAGACCATCAAATTAAAGGCTATTTTGATTATGTTGTACCGCCTTTGGAAGGGCTGTGGTGGCAGAATGGTTCAGACACCATAGATTATTCCAGAAAAGAGGACTTCGAGTGGATCTCCATGATCCGTCTGCCGGAATTTGTGACAGAGAAGGAATTTGCATGGGCTGTGGCCGAGGCTTCCGATAAGAAAAAGAAGGATTTTTCTGAGGTAGAATTTCTGACCTACGATGAAGGGCAGTGCGTACAATGCATGCACATCGGCCCCTATGACAATGAACCTGCTACAATAGAAGCTATGGATCTCTTTGCCAGAGAGCAGGGATACTTACCCGATATGAGCGGTCCACGTCGACATCATGAGATCTATCTGAGCGATGTCAGAAAGTGTAAACCGGAAAATCTGAAAACTGTCATCCGGCATCCGATAACAAGTGTTTTTTAATATAAAATCTACTAAAAATGGACTTTTTGATCATTTTGTGTTAAAATATGTCTATCTTCAGTATACTTATAAGTCTATCACCATCATACATTC
>CAMQTN010000085.1 GCA_947037115.1 uncultured Lachnospiraceae bacterium | reverse complement strand
GGTAAGGCACAGGACTTTGACTCCTGCATTCGCTGGTTCAAATCCAGCTAGCCCAGTTTATGGACCACTAGCTCAGTCGGTAGAGCACCTGACTTTTAATCAGGTTGTCGGGGGTTCGAATCCCCCGTGGTTCATTTTTAGGATCATTTTTTGTGAGACTTCTACAAAAAATGGTTCTTTTTTTTGTGTGTATATCCTAGTGGTTAGGTATGGATCATGGTGGAGGAGGGGAAGCGTGATAAAAAAGGGGGATTCTGCTTAAAATAGCACATAAAATTTTAAAGCAGGAAAGTGAAAATGCCGATGCCGACGCAAATACCAAAACAAGAGCCTGTTCCAGCCCTTCTTAAAACAGAAGCGCAGACCGAGCCAAAGATACCGCCCAAACCTGTTAGGCCAGCCGAAGCAGACTATCGGCAACAAAAGACTGTTAAGAACAAAGACCGAGGGGCTGATTGCCCTTCAGCCTTTCGGTCGGATACTTAACAGGTCATTTAATACATCATATATATCTGCATCTATTCCTAAAGACTGATCCTTTATTTCCGTTGGCACGGATCCTTCGCCCTTATTGATACAAATATATTCGGCATTTCTGTTCCTTGCGGTCATCTGCCAAAAAGGATATTTGATAATTGCAGGTGTATTATAGCCAACGCCTAATTCTAAAAACAGAATTTTTCTTTTCTTATGTGTATCAAGAAACTTCTCATAGTAGCTGGCATGAATATCCCATCCCTCATCCTGCACAAAAGTAGAATCTGCCCGCAAGTTCATTGACATTGGTTTTCCACAAATCGGACATTTCGGTATTAGTTCTGTTGGAATACGCATATCCTTTTGTTCTTCCATCATGCGTTTTACCTGCGCCTCATTATCATATGTATATGGCTTGCATGGCGTCTGGCACTGGAAAAGCCCATAATCTCCCTGCGTATAAAATAATCGTTCTTTTGCAAACCCCGCTTTTTGAAAACAATGGTCTACATTTGTTGTCAACACGAAATAATCTTTTTCCTTTACCAGTTCATACAGATTTTCATAAACAGGTTTTGGCGCGTCCATATAGCGGTTAATGTAAATATATCGGCTCCAATATGCCCAATGTTCTTCCAAACTGTCAAAAGGATAAAAGCCGCCCTCATACATATTGCGGAAATGATATTTTTCAATGAAATCATTAAAATATTTCTGAAAGCGCTCTCCGCTGTAAGTAAATCCGGCAGAAGTGGAAAGCCCTGCCCCTGCGCCGATCACAATTGTATCCGCATTCTCTATTTTTCCTCTTAACTGTTCAATTTTCCCTGAGTAAATTTGCGTAGATTTCATAGTCATCATCCTGAAAGACATTAAATACCACCTCCATTTTACTTCCCGTATTTATCTACTGTCGCAAAATTCAACACTCCGACATATTGAAGTTTTTTTAAATATGTCTGCACAAACCACAGGCAAATGCAGGCTTTTCCTTCGGTTTTGGATCTGCTGCTCCGCAGGCTGAACCGCAGGACGATATGGCACTTGTGCCAGCAAATGCAGCGACATTTTCAAGATTACTCATGATAGTTATCTCCTGTTAGCTTGATTTTCTGACCTCTTTGGTCTAAACTTAGTATAAGTTGCAACAATCGAAAATAAAAGTACGCACTATTTTATTATGTAGTGAGCTTTTTCTTAGTTAGTGCAAAAATGAATGTTATATACTATGGGAGGTGTCCTTTATGTTGACAAATGACGAGCTGCCAGCCTGCCCTGTTGCTACAACACTAATGCTGATTGGCAATAAGTGGAAAATATTTATTGTGCAAAGACTGTTAGACCGTCCTTGGCGGTTTAATGAGCTGCAAAAGGATATTCCCGGCATCAGCCAGCGGGTTTTAACAGATAACCTTCGTTCCATGGAAGATGACGGTATCATTACACGTACTGTTTATCCCGAAGTTCCTGTACGGGTAGAGTATGCTTTAAGCGAATTGGGTAATACAATGCGCCCAATTATTAACTCTATGTTTGAGTGGGGAACAATGTATCAGGGATTGGTAAAAGGATAGGTGCATCTACCCACATTTGCAGATTGCCATCAAGTCTTATCAGAATTCCAGTTTATCGGGGAGACAGATGCAACACATCTACTTCTGTTGATGGCTTTGCTGAACCGTAACTGAACGATGGGCAGGCATAGGGAATGCGTTAGCCGTTGAGAGCAAGTATCGACCCGCAACCCGGCTGTACTGTTCCATCGGGTCAGAAAGAGATACGACAAAAGTAGGATTCATAAAAAAGTCAGTCAAGGCGTTGACTTTTTTTAGTGTATATAGTAAGATAATAAAAGTTTTTGCAATATGCGATTGCTTAAAACGCGTAAAATCGCATAAATTTTGAACAGATACCTGACATATAGACGAAATAAGGGTAACATTACAGAAAAGTTTGGAAGCAGTGCTTTGTTGCGTTTCAGGCTTTTTTTATGCGTAGAGCCGCGCGGCGGGCAGGGGAACTTTTCCTGCGCAATTACGATAAAATGACAGGAGGTCAAAATGGAACAGACAAAAGAAAACAAGATGGGAACCATGCCCGTGAACAAACTACTGATCACCATGTCTCTGCCCATGATGATATCCATGCTGGTGCAGGCGCTTTACAATGTGGTAGATTCGGTTTTTGTTTCCCGTATCAATGAGAAGGCACTGACAGCTGTGTCACTTGCGTTTCCGATTCAGACATTGATGATTGCCGTGGCAGGCGGCACCTGTGTCGGTATCAATGCAGTGCTCTCCAAGGCTCTTGGAGAGAAGGATCAGCAGCGTGCGGATAACACTGCGGCAAGCGGCGTTATTCTGATGGCGGTCAGTTATCTGTTGTTTCTGGCGGTGGGACTTTTTGCCACCAGAGGATTTTATCTGAGTCAGACTGACGATGCGCAGATTGTGCAGTACGGCGTGGAGTATTTGAGTGTGGTGTGCTGCTGCTCTTTTGGTCTTTTCGCTCAGTTTGTGTTTGAGCGGCTTTTGCAGTCCACCGGCAGAACCTTCTATATTATGATTACGCAGGGAACGGGCGCCATTATCAATATCATTCTGGATCCGATCTTTATTTTCGGCCTGTGCGGCATGCCGAAAATGGGTGTTATGGGGGCGGCAGCAGCCACCGTGACAGGGCAGATTATAGCGGGAACCATGGCTTTTGTTATTAACAGTAAAAAGAATGCAGATATCCATATTTCTATGAAGAAACTGCATCTGGAGCGGGAGCTTGTGGGACAAATCTATAAGATAGGCGTGCCTTCCATGATTATGCAGGCCATTGGTTCCGTCATGACCTACGGCATGAACCTGATTTTGATTTCTTTCACGCCTACGGCGACGGCAGTGTTTGGCGTGTACTTTAAGCTGCAGAGTTTTATTTTTATGCCGGTGTTTGGCATGAACAATGGACTTGTGCCGATATTGGCGTACAATTACGGTGCGGGCAGGAGAGACCGCTTTATTCAGGCATTAAAGTGTGGTATTTTTTATGCCGTGGGAATTATGGCTGTGGGCGTGGTGATTTTCCACAGTATTCCTGGCGCACTGCTGAGCATTTTTGAGGCGTCGGAGGAGATGCTTGCGATCGGTGTACCGGCTCTGCGGATAATCAGTCTCTGTTTTGTCATGGCGGGTTTCAGTATTATCTGTGGAACGGCTTTTCAGGCGCTGGGCAATGCGGTTTACAGCATGATCGTCTCCATCGCCAGACAGCTTGTGGTGCTTTTGCCGGCGGCTTATCTGCTGTCTTTGACGGGCAGGGTAACTTCTGTGTGGTGGGCGTTTCCGATTGCGGAGGTAATGTCTTTGCTGATGACGGTGATTTTTCTTGTCAGAATTAATGGCAGAGTGATCCGGCATATCGGGGAGGAAGCGTGAATTATGCCGCGTGGATTTGGAGGAGTCATTGACAGAGGGCGGTGAAGATGATATGATACTTGGGCGGGTGGATGAAAATGACATGTATGTCAGAGGTTTTCATTGCAGCCGCACAGGCGGATATGGCGGAATTGGCAGACGCGCTGGATTTAGGTTCCAGTGGGAGACCGTGCAGGTTCAAGTCCTGTTATCCGCATGCGAGAAGTGCTTGAAATAGGGCACTTCTTTTATTTTGTGTGATATTCCGTGTTGCATAGATTAGAAAAGTGGTCGTTGATAACATGGTTAAGTGCATCCGACTGATCGCACGGGGCGCGACAGTATACCTGTTTTAAAACGGTGTCAAAAAATAGCAAACATAAAAAAGCATAAAACATACCGTAAAACATGCAAAAGAAACCATAAGAATATTGTGCATGGCAATAGGCAATAGCAAATTTACTTTTTTTTAGCTTTCATTTTTGCAAAATATCTCCCGTTATTGTAAAAAGTGCACAAAAATAGCGCGTTATTTTAAAATAATTTGACTGTATTTAACAAATCTCCTATAATGGGAAAAGAGAAAGATTACATTAAGGGAGGATAAGACATGTATAAATTACAAAAAGTTATCGGTCTTTCGGTGGCGGCAGGGCTTTTGCTGACCGGATGCGGACAGGCCGGTGATCCTGAAATTATTATGCCGGATACGCCCATGCAGCCTTCAGCGGCAGTAAGCGGCAGCGTGGCGGCTGAACCTGCAGCAGCCGGTGAGGCACAGACAGAGCCTGACGCACAGGCGCAGGGGCAGACGGCAGGTTCCGGTGAGGCGCATACAGTGTATCTGATTACCATGGATCTGGCTGACAGTTACTGGCAGTCGATTGACAAAGGATGCAGACAGGCGGCGGACGAACTGGGAAATATTACATATAAGTGGATTGGGCCGGATACACATGACGACGCCCTGCAGAGCGCCTGCATCGATCAGGCGGTATCGGAGGGAGCCGAGGCCATTCTGATTGCGGCAAACAGTGCTGAGGGCGTTAACGGAAGTCTGCAGAAGGCGTCGGAAGCAGGCTGTAAAATTATATATGTGGACAGTGCGGCGAGTTTTGACTGTGTGACGGCGCTTGCGACCGACAATGAAGCGGCGGGAAAGACAGCGGCTGACAGCATGAAGGCGGCGCTTGCGGAAAGAGGCATTACGTCGGGCACCATTGGCGTTATGGGTGTGACGCAGGATACGGCATCCTGTGTGGCGAGGGAGACCGGCTTCCGGGCCGCTTTTGAAGGTACGGATTTTGTGCTGGCGGATACCGTGTATATGATGGACGATGCGGCCAATGTCAGGAATGCCGTAACGGCAGGGCAGGGAGCAGGATATGTGGCCTACTTTGGCACCAATGAGGGAACATCCGTGGCGATCGGTGATGCGGTCAAAACATCAGGGAGGGATGATCTGGTGGTAGGTTTTGATACTTCTGACGCCATGCTTGCCCTGATTGCAGACGGGACTGCCTATGCCACCATGCAGCAGAATCCGGAGCGGATGGGGCATGATGGCATGGTGATCGCCGTACAGGCAATAGAGGGAACTTACACGGACACAAACACAAAGACGGATACGGGTGTGACGGTGATCACCGCGGATTCCATGTAGGAGATACGATATGAAATTTAAACAGAAAATGTTCACCTTGTACTGTGTGCCGATGCTGGTGTTTGGTGTTCTGCTTTTGTTTGTCGGGTTAATCCAGTTTGAGAACGGCATGTACAAGGAGACAAGGAACAGCTTGAAATCGAATGCGCTGGCGGCAATGAGCCTGTATAACAGCCAGGGATATGGAGATTATGCCATTAAATCAGACGGTAATGTATGGAGGGGAATGAATTTCAATGTTTCCGCAGAGACGGGCATTGTGGATGAATTGAAGGAGCAGACCGGCGTGGATATCACCTTTTTCTTTGGTGACACGGCTGTCATGACTTCCATTAAGAATGAGAGCGGAGAAAGATGGTATGGCATGCAGGCGGGAGCAAATATCACCAACTACACCCTGCATCAGGGCGCGCAGCTCTGGTACCGAAATATTGAGATTGATAAAAAAATGTGTCATGCCTATCTGATCCCGATTGTGCAGCCGGGCGACGGCACCGTGACGGGTGCGATGATGGCGTCCCTTCCGGCGGACGAGTTTAACGGTATTCTCAGGCAGTATATTCTGATCAGTGTTTTGATTGCCCTGGCGGTGCTGTTACTGGTAGGCGGTTTTATCTACTGGTATATCGGCGGGCTGACAAGGGTGCTTCACAATGTGAGAGAGGTGCTTTTAAAAGTATCCAACGGGCAGTTTGACGATGAACGGCTGGTAGGGAACAGACGGCGGGATGAATTTGGCGATCTGGCGTCCTGTACCGAAAAACTGCGCCTGAAGATTTATGATATTCTGAATGATATCCGCCACGGGACGGAGAAATTGACGGCGGCTGTCGAAAAGCTGAATATGACGTCAGAGCGCACCACACAGGCGGCGATGAGTATGGGCGAGAGCGTGGAGCAGATTGCATCCACGGCAAACCGCCAGCAGGACGGAACGGCGCAGGCCACGCAGGATGTAGAGGCGACAAGACAGGCGATAGACGAAATGCTGGTGCAGATCGATGGAATCAATCAGATTTCCAGAGATATGGAGCGTATGGCGAAGGAGAGCGCGGCTATTTTGCATGAACTGGAAGAGAGCAGCCAAGAGGCACAGGATACTGTGCAGGATATCAGGAACCAGACGGATACGACGAATGAAGCGGTCAAGCAGATTATGAGTGTGACGGAGTACATTACCAACATAGCGGAGGAGACGAATCTTCTGTCCCTCAACGCCAGCATTGAAGCGGCCAGAGCCGGGGAGGCCGGCAGAGGATTTGCGGTAGTGGCACAGCAGATTCAGAAGCTGGCGGAGGAATCCAATCATTCGGCGGCCCAGATTGGGGATAATATCAGGGAGCTGGTGGAGAAAACAGAGGAAAATCTGGCGGCCATGAATCTGGTTGGCGGGGTATTGAAATCCCAGCAGGATAAAGTGCTGAGAACCAGAGACATTTTCGGGGAACTGGACCGCAGTATCAGTATGGTGACGGATAAAGAGAATAATATGCAGCAGAATATCCAGTCCATGAACCGGGCCAAGGACAATATGTCGGATGTGATAGAGGAGCTTACGCAATCCTCCGTGACCAACGTGGATATCGCGCAGGTGACGGCTGAAGTGGCCGGACAGATGCAGGAGGAAATCAAGGGCATCACTGAACTGAGTTCGGATTTGACAGGACTTGCAGAAAATTTAAACCAAAATTTACAGTCATTTTTGTCCTGACTATAATTTCATCAGGATCATTAAGGAACAAGGGGCGCATCAGTACCCCTTGTTTTTTAATTCTGCGACTAGGTTTACATAAAACTCCCGCATATCAAAGCCGGGAATGTTTTCCCTGTTTAGATCAATCATGTCACCGTGAGAGATCCCCCGTCCTTCGGGAGTCGCCAGCTCTGTGAAACTTGATCCCCAGCGGGCGCTCTCCATGGACACCAGTCCGTCGTTTGCGCCGTCAAAATGTCTGACCAGCGGATAGGCCATATTGAGCGGAAACCTGCCGCTGGAAGCGCAATTCATCTGACTGCCCACACTCTGATAATACACGTCAGGGTGGTCAGCCAGTTTTTCGTTTCTGAGACTGCAGGCGGAGGCAGTAAGATCCTGCACGGCGGCAAGAAAGTCGGGATCAATGTCGCCAAACTTTTTCAAGGCTGTGTTATACTTGTGCGCCACGCTTTTCTGCACCTTTTCTGGTATTTTTTCCAACAGGTAATCTGCAAAGATACATCCCCTGTGAGGGGTATTGACAGTGGTCAGGGTGGCGACATAGGGAGACGCACCGCAGGCGCTTATGGCGTGGCGGCTGTCCAGACCTCCTTTAGAGTGGGCGATAATATTCACTTTTTCGCAGCCGGTCTCCTGCACGATGGCGCGGATGCGCTGGGCCAGTTCCTGCCCGCAGGAGGCCACGGATGCGGCGGACTGCTGGCTGCCATAGTAGATGACGGCGCCATTTTGTTTCAGGGCATAAGGAATCCTTCCCCAGTAATTAAAAAAGCGGAAATCACGGAAAAACACGCCGTGCACCAGAAGCAGGGGATATTTGGTGTGGCAGATCTGACTCTGGGCCCGCACCTGATCCAGCAGGAATTTTTCCTTTTCAAAGGCAGCCTCACGGGAGGTAATGGCGATGATCCGGCACAGCGCCCAGATATGGACAATGGGGATGAAACCGCAGACGATGCCGATGATACGCCATTTGATACCAAGCTGGACAGAGGTGGCGTAGACCCGGATGATACCGCTCCAGAAGAGGATGAACTCCAGAAAAATCAGAAGAAGCAGGCCGGCCAGATATCCTGCGCCCTGCGAAAAGCTAAGCGGCATGCCGGGGTTCATAAAAAGACGGTATAGAAGGTACAGAATCAGAAAAACAGATCCTGCGATGCTGGTGGCGAGGAAAATCTTTAACCGAATAACGCCGCCTGCCAGTATTTTGTTGCGGCGGGCGGAAATTTTTCCGGCGGTCTGTGACGATAATGTCTGATCGGAATATTTCATGGGAATCTCCATTCTGCAAAGCCTGTCGAAAAGGCTGCGTTTGAATCTATGGTAGCATAAAGGGGACAGGGTTGCAATTCCGAAGCGATGCGAGTAAGATTACATACGAGAGAACATGGAGAGAAGGAAAAATTATGGCTGCAGATCAACGAACCATGACACGGGAAGAACGTATGGCAACAGAATCCGTCGGAAAGCTGATGGCGAGTATGACGCTGCCTTCGATTCTTGCGCAGATTATCAATATTTTATACAGCATTATCGACAGAATCTATATCGGACACATGGAGGGCGTGGGAGCCAACGCACTGACCGGCGTGGGCGTCACCTTCTGTATTACCGTGTTTATTTCAGCGTTCTCAGGGTTTGTCAACAGCGGAGCGGCACCCCTTGCGGCGATCTGGCTTGGAAAGGGAGACAGGGATCACGCAGAAAAAATTCTGGGAAACAGCGTAAGTTTTCTGGTGGTCTGTACGGTGGTACTGATGGCTGTTTTCTATGCTTTTCAGAGACCGCTGCTCTATCAGTTCGGCGCCAGCGACGCCACCATAGAGTACGCGGTGGATTATCTGACGATCTATCTGGTCGGTACGCTGTTTGTAGAGTTTGCGCTCGGTCTGAATGCTTTTATTATCTGCCAGAGCAGGCCGGGGACAGCGATGCTGTCTGTGCTGATCGGCGCAGTGGTAAATATTATTCTGGATCCCATTTTTATCTTTGGTTTTGGGATGGGCGTGAAGGGCGCGGCTGTTGCCACCGTGATTTCGCAGGCTCTCAGCGCGGCCTGGGTTACGGGTTTTCTACTCAGTAAGCAATCTTCCTTAAAGATCCGAAAAAGATTTTTAAAGCTCGAATGGGGGATTCTGACAAGCATTTTTTCTCTGGGGATATCACCCTTTATCATGCGGGCCACGGAGAGCTTTATCAGCATTGTACTCAATCACGGTCTGCAGGCTTATGGCGGAGACCTTCATGTGGGAGCGCTCACCATTATGCAGAGCGTGATGCAGCTTTTTTCTGCGCCGATCAGCGGCTTTACGCAGGGCATGACGCCGATTGTCAGTTACAATTACGGTGCGGGGAATTTTGGCAGGGTGAGACAGCTTTACCGCTGGATGATCGGCTTGTGCTTCGGGTTCATGCTGGTTTCCACGGCGACCACAATGCTGTTCCCGGAGTTTTATGCCGGTTTTTTCACCGAGGAGGAGGCTCTTGTGGAGCTGGTTGGTCAGGTGATGCCGGTCTTTATGGCGGGTATGCTTGTGTTCGGCCTGCAGAATGGGATACAGCCCACTTTTCTGTCGCTGGGTCAGGCGAAGGTTTCCCTTTTTATTGCGGTGCTTCGCAAAATTATCCTGCTGATTCCGCTGGCAATTATTCTGCCGCATTTCTTCGGCGTGATGGGGGTTTACTATGCGGAGCCGGTATCCGATGTGATCTCAGCCACCACGGCCAGCCTGCTGTTTTTACTTAATATAAGGAAGATACTTTCCATGGAGGCGCTTGAAAAAATTAGATGAAAACGGCGGCCGGTACGCGGCCAGGGCGCTGCATAGAATGCTTGACAAGCGGAAACACTTATGATATGTTAATTTATATTTTTCAGATGCTGTAATCGCTTATTGGTTTCAGAAGAATTACGGAGTAATTCTTGGGACATAGATTACAGAATCTGTGTCGGTTAAAAGGGAGTAGTTATCCTGTGTAGGCAACATACCCTGACACATGTGTCATGTTTACACGCTTTCCGTTTCGAATCGGATATTTGAGAAATGATGGAAAGGACGAGACTTTTAGCATTATAAAATGTTGAAAGCCGCGTCCATTTTTTTGCGGGCAGACAGATGGCTTTCGGGAGGGAGAGAATATGGAAGTAATGATGCAAATCGCTTTATTGGCTCTGGGTTTTGCGCTTCTTGTGAAGGGGGCGGACTGGTTCGTGGAGGGCGCGGGCAAGGTGGCGGAAAAATTCGGCATTCCCCAGCTTGTGATCGGCCTTACCATCGTGGCCATCGGCACGTCTCTTCCGGAGGCGGCAGTCAGCGTTTCGGCAGCTCTCAAGGGGAGTGCAGAGATTACCATCGGCAATATTGTGGGCAGTAATATTTTAAATGTACTGCTGATTCTCGGCATTACTTCGGTGATCCGGCCCATTCCCGTGCAGAGGTCCACGGTTCACTATGAGATTCCTTTCGTAGTGGTGGTGTCCGGTCTGCTCATGGGGATCGGTTACACAGATCATGTCGTGGGGCGGGTGGACGGTATCATTCTCTGGGCGCTGCTTATCTGCTACCTGATCTATCTGCTCGTGATTGCAAGACAGGGCGGCGGCCTGCCGGAGGAGGCGCCGGGCGGCGCTAAGCCGATGCCTGTCTGGAAAATGCTTGTGCTGATTGTGCTGGGTGGCGTGATGATCGTGGTCGGTTCCGATGTGGCGGTGGATGCGGCCACGGAGCTTGCGCGGATCTTTGGCATGAGTGAGAGACTGATCGGACTGACGATCGTGGCCTTCGGCACATCCCTGCCGGAGCTTGTGACTTCCGTCACGGCGGCGCTTAAGGGGAAATCGGATATTGCCGTTGGCAACGTCGTTGGCAGCAATATTTTCAACATCCTCTTTGTGGTAGGCACGTCGGCGCTGATCACGCCGGTGGCTTACGCGCCTGATTTTCTGGTGGACAGTATCGTGTGTATCGCCTCTGTGCTCCTGCTGTGGCTGTGCGTCTTCAGAAACAGGCGGCTTGGCCGTGTGGGCGGTGCGGTGATGCTGTCAGGGTATGCAGGGTATTTTCTGTATTTGATGAGTTGAAAAAGAGAGGGTTGACTAATTTAGTCAACCCTCTCTTTTCCCCAGAAGAACACCGCCACCGTACCGGGGCCCGTGTGGGCGCCGATGGTGGTGCCGATGCTTGTGATCATAACTTTGCCGTCCAGATGAGGGAAGCGTTCCTCGATCAGATCTGCAACAAATCTTGCGTCCGCGTAGCAGGCGGACTGTGAAATATAGCATTTGCCTCTGTAGTCACGTCCCTCTTCGATGCATTCCTCCATCTTATCTACAATGGCGTGAATCACTTTTCGTTTGGTACGGATCTTATAGCGTGGAATCAGCCGTCCCTGATAGTCCACGTTTAAGAGCGGGCAGATATTCAGCATATTGCCCACCATGCCGGAAGTCTTTGAGATACGGCCGCCTCTCACATAGAAGGTCAGATCTGTGGAAAAAAACCAGTGGTTCAGGCGAAGCCGGTTGTCAAGCGCCCACTGATACAACTCCCCGACGGGCATGCCCTCATCGCGCAGATCAGCCAGCTTATCCATGAGAAGGCCGAAACCGGAGGACGCGGCCAGAGAATCCACAATATAGATAGTCTGATCCGGATATTTCTCGGACAGAATGTCACGGGCCGTCATGGCTGAGTTGATGACCCCGGAGATGCCGGAGGACAGGCTCAGATGCAGAATGTCATTACCAGCCTTTAAAAAGGGTTCGAAGTATTCCGTAAATTCCGCCACGTTGATCTGTGAGGTTTTAGTTTCGGCGCCGTCGGCCATCGCTTTATAGAAATGATCAAAAGACATGGACTTACCCAGATCATCCAAGTATTCCCGGCCATCCAGCTCATAGTGGAAACAGGTGTAAGAGATGCCGCGTCTGGCAAAATGGTCTGCCGGAAGATCTGCAGTTGAACAACAGCTTAAAATATAATTTTTCATAATGTGGGTGTCCATACCTTTCCCGCAATCTGCGAATAGAGTCTGGGTTGTGATTTACGAATATGTAAAAGTGTAACATGATTGGCGGATAAATACAATCGGATATAAACTCTGATTTTGTCGTTTTAAAATTGCGTTTTAAAATCGTCTGACGGTTCCCGGCTTGTACTTGTTTTGTGTGGAAATGTCTGGTATAATATTCACCGAAAGCAATGAGCAGTGCCACATGGATTTGCTTTAGACCCGGCGGCAGAACGAATGCCGTGAACCGGGTGGGCACTGCAGGAAAGCATAAAAGAGCAAAAAGAAAAAGGAGAGCAGACATGAAAGGAAACATTGTTGTTGGTCAGTCCGGCGGCCCTACAGCCGTTATCAACTCTTCCGTAGCAGGTGTGTACGCCGCTGCGAAGAAGCTGGGTGTGAAGAAAATTTATGGTATGGTTCATGGTATCGAGGGATTCCTGGAGGACCGCATGATTGATCTCGGTGATTACCTGGATGACGAGACGGGGATCGAACTCTTAAAGAGAACCCCCTCCGCATTTTTAGGTTCCTGCCGTTTTAAAATGCCCCAGATCGAGGGACATGAGGATGTTTACGAGAAGGTTTTTGAGATCATGGAGAAGCATGATATTGAGTGCCTGTTCTATGCGGGCGGTAATGACTCCATGGATACGGTTAAGATGCTGTCCGACTATGCGGCGGCTCACGGCAAATCCCAGAGATTCATGGGCGTGCCCAAGACCATCGACAATGACCTGCCTGTGACAGACCACTGCCCGGGTTACGGTTCCGCAGCGAAATACATTGCAACTTCCCTGAAAGAGGTGATACGTGACAATTCTTCTTTCGGTGCGAAAAAGCCTACGGTTTGTATTGTGGAGATTATGGGCCGTAACGCAGGATGGCTTACAGCGGCGGCGGCGCTTGCAAAGGGCGACGACTGCGAGGGCTGTGACGCGATCTATCTTCCTGAGAAAGTATTTGATATCGACAAGTTTGTTGCGGACGTGAAGGAGCTGGCAGCGAAGAAGTCTTCCGTGGTGATCGCAGTGTCCGAGGGCGTCAAGGTTGCGGACGGCAGATATGTGTGCGAGATCGGCAGAGAAGTTGCCGTGGATGCGTTCGGCCACAAGCAGATGTCCGGTACGGCGGTTATGCTGGCTGACAAGATCGCGGCTGAGACCGGCCTTAAGACCCGCGCGATCGAGTTCTCTACCTTACAGAGAGCAGCGACCCATCTGGCATCCCTGACAGATATCAACGAGGCGTTCCAGGTTGGCCACGATGCAGTGATGGCAGCGGAAGAGGGCAAGACCGGCATGATGATCACACTTGACAGAAACGGTGACGATCCTTATCAGTGCGGTACCAGCGCTTACGATATCCACGCTATCGCAAACGTGGAGAGAAATGTGCCTGATGAGTGGATTACAGCGGATGGCAAGGGCCTGACAGAGGGCTACGAGAAGTATGCAAGACCTCTGATCATGGGCGAACTGCAGCCTCTCTTTGTAAACGGTCTGCCGAGACATCTGGTAAGAAAGTAAGAAGCGGAAAGCATTTTAAAGAAAATAACCTATAACAGAGGGAACCGGAATTGCTGTGTATGCACAGCAGATTCGGTTCCTTCTTTTGTATCTGATACTGAAGGGAGCAGTTATAAAATAATCTTGCGGATTTCTGCTATCTGTGATATCTTCTATTTAAAGCGAACGCAGACAATTCATTTGTCTGCCGGAAATATTCTCTGAGGAATCTCAGAAGATTTTTCATCTTACGATTCTTTCCGGGTTCGCCGGAAACAATCCCTTATCTATTGACACAGGACTGAAAAAGGATTCTGCGGTGTTGTCTGATTTTATATCTATCTCCCCTGAGATTGGCATATATCCCTGTGAACTCCTCATATTCAGCCTGAAATTTTTACTGTAACTGCACCAGAAAATATGCTATAATGGAGGAAAATGTATGCTAAAACAAAACACAGGGAAATGGTTTCGACACGGCTCATGGTGGAAGAGGCTCTTTTTAAACCGCAGATATAAGGATGTTCTTTTCAGACGCCTGTTTCGGGAAAAGAAAGACCTGCTGGAACTTTACAATGCCTTAAACGGCAGTACATACACTGATCCCGGGGAACTGGAAGTGGCCACCCTGGAGGACGTGATCTTTATGAAGATGAAAAATGATCTCTCCTTTATCATCGGGAGCCGTTTAAACCTCTACGAACACCAGAGCAGCTGGAATCCGAATATGCCGCTTCGGGGGCTTCTTTACTTTGCCAGACAGTTTGAGGGACTGGTCAGCGCCCGCGGGGATGACCTTTACGGCGGAAAGCTTGTTGAAATCCCCACGCCGGTGTACATCATCTTCTATAACGGCAAAGGTATGGATACGGACAGTCTGATGCTTTATCTGTCAGATTCCTTTTCGGCAGGGAGGGGAAGCGGCAGTCTGGAGTGCACCTGTGAAGTATTAAACATCAACCGTGGCTATAACGGTGCTCTTATGGAGAAATGCCGCAGGCTCTGGGAATACTCCGAATTTTCCTCGGAGATTGAGGAAAACATAAGAAGCGGCATGGACAGGAAAGAGGCGGTGGAGACTGCCATGGATGTCTGTATCGAAAAGGGAATCCTGAAAGATATCCTGATCAGGGAGAAAGCGGAGGTAATGCATATGCTTTTGACAGAGTATGACGAGAAGAAACACTTGAGGAATACCTACCGGGAAGGTAAGGAAGAAGG
>CAMQTN010000084.1 GCA_947037115.1 uncultured Lachnospiraceae bacterium | reverse complement strand
TCTACACTTCTAGCTTCGTCGGCAGCGTCAGATGTGTATAAGAGACAGCGTTTCCGCACTCCTCCCGGAACTGATGCCGCCTTCTTCAGTATAACTTATATTTCTTCTGTTTTCAATGCGCAATACTCTCTGATGGCTTTCCCGACGCCATTGTGGTCATTATCATCCGTCACCGCATCGCACATCGCCTTAATGTCCTTTGCCCCATTGGCCATCGCCACGGATAACCCCACAGCCTCCAGCATGGCCCGGTCATTATCGGCGTCCCCGATCCCCACCGTTTCAGCCATGGATATTCCCAGCCGCTGTGCCAGCGCCTGGAGGCCGCTGGCTTTGGTCACCCCGTCCGCATTCATTTCCAGGGACGCCCCTTCCGCAAAGGCAAAGGATAAGGGCAGATGTTTTAACGCTTCGTATCCCTCCGCCCTGTCTTTCGCAGAGCGGAAATATACATTCACCTTGGGAATGGCATCATGGCACTTTGCCTCAGCCCACATATCATCCACCTTCCTGGTCAATTCCAGAAACATGGGCTGATAGATCCCCATATGGAAATCCGTCATGTGACTTACCTGGTCAGTCCTGACAATCGACTCACTTTCCGCTAAGAGATGGGCCATGGCATCATACCGTCCCGCCACGCTGATGATCTCCCTGATATATTCCCCGGACAGCATATGGCAGAAAACGCTTTTTCTCTCCTGAAAGTCATATACCAGCGCCCCGCTCAATGCCACAGCGTAACGCATACAGGGAAGCTGCCTCACATAGGCTTCCAGCTCCGGCACAGCTCTCCCGGTACTGTACACCACCTGAATCCCCTGCCTCGACGCCTCCTCCACATCCCGTATGGTGTCCGGGTCAAGGGACTTATCCGATCTCAGCAGAGTGCCGTCCATGTCGACGGCAATCAATTTATATCCGTTCATACGCCTGTAAACCTGATCCTCCTCCATTTTCACCGGCTACTCCACAGCTTCCTGAACCTGTTCCGGCTGGGAAGGCGCCTCCGGTTGTTCCGGTTCCGGCACAGCCTGACCGCCTTCCTGTGTTTCCATCCCCGGCTCAGGCTCCGGCGGGATTTCCGGAAGCGGCTCCGGTTCGGTTCCCGGCAGGTGATAGCAGATGACCGGCGTGCCTTTCTCCACATAACCGTAAATCTCCTGCGCAATGGAATAGGGCAGATTGATACAGCCATGGGAACCATTCGTCATGTAAATGTTTCTGCCAAACTCACTCCTCCAGGAAGCGTCATGCATCCCCACATTATTGTTGAAAGGCATCCAATAAGAAACCGGCGTCCTGTAGTTTTCGCCGTTCAGCGTCGCATCCCGTTCCTTATAGGTGATACCGTAGATCCCCGCCGGCGTGGCATTTCCTCTGGAAGGATTGCCCGACACAAAATCTGACTCCAGGACGCACGCCCCGTCTTGGTATAAAAACAGGTGCTGGGCCGTCAGATTTATTTCCACGTAGGAATCCCCATAATCCGGGTCTTCATAGGAAGCAGCCGTCTGCCGGTAAACGGGAACTCTTTCCCCGCCCTCTCCTCTCTCCAACATCCCGATCAGTTCTTCCGTCTCCTGCGCGGTATCCATCCACCAGCCGTAATCTCCCAGATCAATCGTCACTTCTTTTCCATAACTGGTCTGGAACTTTCTTTTGTGGAAAATAGTGTCATGCCTTTTGCGAAGGGAAGAAACATATTCTTTCACTAATTCCCGGTCAAGCGACGCCCGCCCGCCATCCAGTACAATCCAGTCCGCTACCGTATCTCCATCCAAAGTTTCCTGCTCTGTCCCAAACGTGTAAGTAATAACGGTATTCGTATAATTGCTGAGTTTCTCATAGGTCTTTTTCAGGTCCGCATTCTCCGAAGTGACTCCGGGTTCCTCATAACAGCCGGCCGCGTCCAGATCCACCTGTTCCTCCAGACTGTCTACCGCCTCCTTTATCACTTCCAGGGTTTTCTCCCGGTTCAGGCGGTTCCCCCGCTTTTCTGCAACCAGTTCAAACCCCTGTCCCGGAACATAATCCGCTATGTATGCGTTCTCCGGGTCTTCTATAAACTCCTTCTGGAATCCTCTTAATTTGCCGATCTGTTCCTCTAACGCCGACTCCTCATAGAAGAGCGGCGCATCCGTCCTGTAATCCGTGTCGTGTTTGACGAACCACAGGAAGCGGTTCTGTTCCTGTAAGATCGTCTCCAGCGGCTCCGTGGAAATATAGGAAATCCCGATTTCCTTTCCCAGTATTTCCTCCTCCAGAATGGTGCCGTCTGCCTGACGCTCTATCACCCGAAGGGAATAATTCCCAATCTGCTCCTCCAGCTCCTGAATCGTCATGCCGGAGACGTCCACCTCATCGATCACCGTGCCGTTTAAAAAACAGCTCTGATAGCGGCCAAGCCCCGCCATATAAACTGCAGTCAGGCAGAGAACCGGCGCCCCGATGATCAGCAAAGCAAGCAAAATCCCTTTCTTCTTAATCCTGTTTTTTTCTTTTTGATCCGCTTTCCCACGGTGTTTAGATGATAGTTTCATTTGTCCTTCTCTTCAACAATCCTTTTCTACATATAATAAATTATTATACACGCCGGATGGACGATTGTCATTCACCCAAAAGAAAGATTTGCATGTAAAAAATTAATACATGGAAAAGCCTTCATAAACCTGCCACAATGCTTCCGCCGCCTCCCCGTCATCCATCTCTGCGAGGCTTTTCACATCCATCCACTGAAAAACTGCCGTCGATTTTGCAAGTCCCATATTTCCATAATAGGTATCCGGAAAATTCTCGAACTCTTCCTCCGTCAAGGTATTCCCGCTGCAGTCTTCACTTGTTATCCGGGCGGAGGAACCCTCCCCTTCGTAAATGACCTGCTGGCTTGCCAGCGGCGTTTCCAGGACAAAATCATCTGTAATATTCAGGGAGCTTATCTGGTACAGATAAGTATCCGGCGAATCTTTCAAAGCGTCGTATACAATAAAATGATTTTTCATCCCTTCCTTGGACCAGCTGCTGTACACTGTCATGCTCTCCTCAATCAGATCCGGCTGGGACTCCCCTTCCTGAAAAGATGTCTCCAGCTTTTGCATTTCCCCGTTTTTGTCAATTTTATAAAATTCGCTGTAAGTATAGTTTCCCGTACCGCCCTGATTGGCTACGATCAGCGTCGGTCTCCCGTCATTGGTAAGCCCGGCAACCGTAAAACAGTATCTGTCGTCCGCATACGCTATGTCATCCGCCCATATGTCCCGGTTCTCTGCAAACAGCTTTATCTGCCGCTCCGTACTCAGAACCCCTGACAGGCTGTCCGCATAATCTACATAGGCCGTCCAGCTATCCGCAAAACCGGCAATGCTGTCCGTCAGCCTCCGGGCGCATAAAAATTCCTCCAGAAACGTATCCCTGTAAAAAGACGGCCCGGCCTGCGTATTCCCTTCTATCCGATAGTCTAAAAATTCCGGGTGATCCATATAAAACATGTTATCGGAATTTTCCTGAAGAAAAATGGCCGGCTCATTCCACGTACTTTCCCCTTCACGGTATGTGACCAGGACAAGCACATCTGTCTTTCCGTCCATATTGTAGTCCCGAAACGCCACCGCGCCCACTTCCACAAACTCATTCTCGGCGTCCCCTGCCGGTTCCGGGAAGGTGTAAACAATCCCTTCGTCCCTGACCAGGACAAATGCCGGCCTTCCGCTTTCATCCGTGGGATACAGGGAGGCAAAAAAAACTTCTCCCCAGTCATCCAGCTGTATCTCAAAGCTCTGTCCTTCAATAATACCGTCTATGGGAGACGCCTGCGTCTCTGTCTCCTCCGCGGATGTTTCGCCCGTCTCTTCCTCCATACGCTCTATCTGCAATTCCTGCGCGGCGTTTTCCTTCGTGTTCCCGCATCCGCTGATACATACAGCCAATGTTCCCGCCAAAAAGAGTAATCTTATGTTTTTCATAATATCATCATCTCACCTGTACACATATTCCAAATCCTGCCTCCAATACATACCTCTTTCAGTTCCTGCCGCATCTTCTGTTGTCCGTATATAAGAAAAATCCGACAGAAACTGTCATGAACGTGCAGACCGCACATTGTTAGAATTTCTCTGATGAGTTTATTCTACTGAGTTTTATATGTATTGTCAAGAAAATTTCCAGACAAAATACCGTAAATATAGCAATGACAAAAAAGCAGAGAAGCTGTGGCATAATACCAACAGCTTCCCCATGTCCATAGTTTCATTGAAAGCATACAAACCCTCACTGTATATACAGATTCGTATAACCCATCAGGCTCTCGTCCACCTCTCTTGCACACTCCCTGCCCTGACGGATCGCCTTGACAACAAGGGACTGTCCGGTGTGCATGTCGCCCGCCGTGAACACTCTGTCCACGCTGGTCCGAAATCTCCCCGGCTCTGTCTGTACGTTCGTCCTGCCGTCCAGCTCCACCTTAAAGGCGTCCGTCACATATTTCTGGCTTCCCAGAAAGCCCGCCGCAATCAGCACAATGTCGGCATCCAGCATTTTTTCGGAGCCCTCAATCTCCTTCATGTCCATGCGGCCCGTGTCAGGGTTCTTTTCCCATGCGAGAGAGACAATCTTCACGGCTTTCAGGCTGCCGTTTTTATCCTTCAAAAACTCCTTGACCGTGGCCTCGTAGATACGCGGGTCGTGACCGTAGACAGCGATGGCTTCCTCCTGACCGTAATCGGTCTTGCAGACCTTCGGCCACTGTGGCCATGGATTGCTTTCAGCGCGGGCGTCCGGCGCCTTTGGCATCATCTCAATCTGGGTCACGGACTTTGCCCCGTGGCGGATGGCCGTGCCCACGCAGTCGTTTCCCGTATCGCCGCCGCCGATGATCACCACATTTTTATCCTTTGTGTCCACATACTTTTTATCCTGAAAGTTTGAGTCCAGCAGGCTCTTGGTATTTGCTTTCAGAAAATCCACCGCAAAATAAATCCCTTTGGCGTCCCTGCCGGGTACAGCAATATCTCTTGGCTGGGAGGAACCGCAGCAGAGCACCACCCTGTCAAAATCCTTTAACAGCTTATCCGCCTTCACATCCCTGCCAATATCGCTGTTTGTCACAAAGGTTACACCCTCCTCCTCCATGACTTTGATCTTGCGGTCGATGATCTGCTTTTCCAGCTTCATATTCGGGATGCCGTACATGAGCAGGCCTCCCACTCTGTCGGAACGCTCGAACACCGTCACCTGATGGCCGCGCCTGTTGAGCTGATCCGCCACGGCAAGTCCGGAGGGGCCGCTCCCCACCACGGCTACGCTCTTGCCGGTGCGCACCTTGGGCGGATTGGCCGCCGCATAGCCCTTCTCATAAGCATTCTCAATGATGGCGTACTCATTCTCCTTTGTGGCGACGGGCTCGTCATGCAGGCCGCAGGTGCAGGCCGCCTCGCATAGCGCCGGACACACCCGGGAGGTAAACTCGGGAAAGTTGTTTGTCTTGTGCAGGCGGTAATAGGCCTGCTCCCAGTTCCCGGTATAAACCAGATCGTTCCACTCCGGCACCAGATTGTGCAGGGGACAGCCGGAGGTCATGCCGCACAGAGTCATGCCTGACTGACAAAACGGCACGCCGCAGTCCATACAGCGGGCGCCCTGCTCCTGCTGTTCCTCCATCGTCAGATGTTCGTGAAATTCATTAAAATTCTTTATGCGCTGTTTCGGGCCCACATCTTTGGAAACCCTGCGCCCATATTCCATAAATCCTGTTGGTTTTCCCATGATTTCCTCCATTCCGGAGCGTAATCTTTACGCCTCTTCCTTGTCCTTTTTATAAAACGCCTCGATCTGCGCCTGTTCCGCGCTGAGTCCCTTCTCCTCCATCTGCACGATCAGTTTCAACATGATCTCGTAGTCGTGGGGAATGATTTTCTTGAATTTCGGCAGATACTCTCCGAAATGATCCAGAATCTCTTTTCCCTTGACGGAATTGGTATAGGCCACATGTTCCTTGATCATTTCTTTCAGTTCAAGCACATCATACTTGGAGGTTATCTCATAAGAGGAAACCATTTCCTTGTTTGTCTTCGTGTAAAGGTCATTGTTCTCATCCAGCACATAAGCGATGCCGCCGCTCATGCCCGCCGCAAAGTTCTTACCCACGGAACCGATGACAACCACACGTCCGCCCGTCATATACTCACAGCCGTGGTCGCCCACACCCTCCACCACCGCGATGGCGCCGGAGTTGCGCACGCAGAATCGCTCACCGGCCACACCGCCGATAAAGGCCTTGCCGGAGGTTGCCCCGTAGAGGGCCACGTTGCCGATAATGATATTTTCATCCTGTTTAAAGTTAGACCCCTTCGGTGGATAGACCACCAGCTTGCCGCCGGATAACCCCTTCCCGAAATAGTCGTTGGAGTCTCCCACCAGCTCCAGCGTCAATCCCTTCGGGATGAACGCGCCGAAACTCTGCCCGCCCGAGCCGTTGCACAGAATACGGTAAGTGTCCTCCTCCAGCGTATCCCCGAATCTTCTGGTAATTTCCGAGCCGAAAATGGTGCCAAAAGTGCGGTCTGTGTTTGAGACATCCACTTCGAGGCTCCTCTTCTGCCCATTTTCCAGCGCTTTTGAGAGTTGTTTCAGAAGCACCTTCTCATCCAGCGTTTTTTCCAGATGGAAATCATAGACCTGTTTCGGGTCAAAAATAAACTTCTCCTTACTTCCCTCGTAGGGATTGCTCAGAATCAAATCCAGATCCACCTTGCGCTGACGGTCCGTCAGGTTATCCCTGACCCGCAGAAGGTCGGTTCTGCCCACCAGCTCATCCACCTTGCGCACGCCCAGTTTCGCCATATATTCCCGCAGTTCCTGCGCGATAAACCGCATAAAATTCTCCACATACTCAGGTTTTCCCGTAAATCGTCTGCGCAGCTCCGGATTCTGGGTCGCCACGCCCACCGGACAGGTGTCCAGATTGCAGACACGCATCATCAGACAGCCCATGGTCACAAGGGGCGCTGTGGCAAAACCGAACTCCTCCGCTCCCAGAATGGCCGCGATGGCCACATCCCGGCCGCTCATCAGCTTACCGTCGGTCTCGATGCGCACCTTGTTTCGCAGTCCGTTCTGGATCAGCGTCTGGTGAGTCTCCGCCAGTCCCAGCTCCCACGGAAGCCCCGCATTGTGAATGGAATTTCTGGGTGCCGCGCCGGTGCCGCCGTCATAGCCAGATACCAGAATCACCTGCGCGCCCGCCTTGGCCACACCGGCCGCCACAGTGCCGACGCCCGCCTCGGATACCAGCTTCACGCTGATACGGGCCTTTGTATTCGCATTTTTCAAATCATAGATCAACTGCGCCAGATCCTCGATAGAATAGATATCGTGATGCGGCGGCGGTGAGATCAGTCCAACGCCCGGCGTGGAATGTCTGGTCTTTGCGATCCACGGGTACACCTTGCCGCCGGGCAGATGGCCTCCCTCACCGGGCTTCGCCCCCTGGGCCATCTTAATCTGAATTTCCTGCGCACTGTTCAAATATTCACTGGTGACGCCGAAACGGCCGCTCGCCACCTGTTTGATGGCAGAACAGCGGTTTAGGCCGTCAGGCCCTACCGTAAGTCTCTCCTTATCCTCCCCTCCCTCGCCGGAGTTGGACTTGCCGTGGAGACGGTTCATGGCGATGGCCATCGTCTCATGGGCCTCCTTGGAGATGGAACCGTAGGACATGGCGCCCGTCTTAAATCTTGTGACAATGGTGTCAACACTCTCCACTTCCTCTATCGGCAAGGGTTTCTTCGCAAAATTAAAGTCCATCAGACCGCGAAGGTTCTTGATGCTCTCCTCACTATTGACTGCTTTGGTATATTTTTTAAATAAATCGTAGTCTCCGCGTCTGGTTGACTCCTGCAGTAAATGAATGGTCTCCGGGTTATAGAGATGTTCGTCTGCACCGCTCCTCATCTGGTGGTGTCCTGTACTGTCGAGGGTCAGATCTGTAGATAGACCGAGTGGGTCAAATGCCATGGAGTGAAGCGCATCCACCTCCTCCTCGATATCCTTCAGGGTGATACCGCCCACGCGGCACACGGTGTTGGTGAAATATTTATTGATCACCTCTTTGTCGATACCGATAGCCTCAAAGATCTTTGACCCCTGATAGGACTGAATCGTGGAGATACCCATCTTGGAGGCAATCTTCACAATGCCGTGCAGGATCGCGTCGTTATAATCGTTCACCGCCGCATAGTAATCTTTATCCAGCATGTGATTGTCAATCAGCTCCTTAATGCTCTCCTGCGCCAGATAGGGATTAACCGCCGACGCGCCGAATCCAAGCAGTGTTGCAAAATGGTGCACTTCTCTGGGCTCCCCGGATTCCAGAATGATATCCACACTGGTTCTCTTCCTGGTGCTGACCAGATGCTGCTGTAGGGCCGACACGGCAAGCAGGGAAGGAATTGCCACCCTGTTCTCATCCACTCCTCTGTCTGAGAGAACAATGATATTCGCGCCCTCGCGGTAGGCTCTGTCCACCTCCACAAAGAGACGCTCGATAGCCTTTTCCAGCCTGGTATTTTTATAATAAGTAATCGGAATGACCTCTACCTTGAAGCCCTCCGCTTTCATCGTCTTAATCTTTAAAAGATCCGTGCTTGTGAGAATCGGGTTGTGCACCCTGAGCATATTGCAGTTCTCCGGCATCTCCTCCAGAAGGTTCCCGTCCCGCCCCAGATATACCGTGGTGGAAGTGACCACCTCCTCACGGATGGCGTCGATGGGCGGATTGGTAACCTGCGCAAAGAGCTGCTTAAAATAGTGGAACAGCGGATGATGTGCCCTGGACAGCACCGGGATCGGTGTATCCACACCCATGGCCGCAATCGCCTCCGATCCGTTCTTCGCCATCGGCAGAATACTGGTCTTCAAATCCTCGTAAGTGTAGCCGAAGGCCTTCTGCATGCGCTGCCTCTCCTGACCGGAAAATTCCGGCACACGCTGGTTTGGAATCTTTAACTCTTTCAGGCTGACCAGCTTATTGTCAAGCCATTCACCGTAGGGCTGCGCAGAAGCATATTTCTCCTTCAGCTCATCATCGTCTATGACACGTCCCTGTATGGTGTCCACCAGAAGCATCTTGCCCGGGTGTAACCTCTCCTTCGTCACAATCCTGACGGGATCGATATCCAGCACACCCACCTCCGAGGAGAGGATCAGTGTAT
Source organism: uncultured Lachnospiraceae bacterium (assembly GCA_947037115.1). Classification (GTDB taxonomy): domain Bacteria; phylum Bacillota; class Clostridia; order Lachnospirales; family Lachnospiraceae; genus UBA3282. The sequence continues at coordinate 5,960 of CAMQTN010000084.1, read as the reverse complement.
TATCATCTGTAATCATATAGCGGGAAGGGCGTAGACCGTTTCGGTCAAGCACTGCGCCCATAATATCCCCGTCGGAAAAGAGGATCGACGCAGGGCCGTCCCAGGGCTCCATCATGGTCGCATAGTATTGATAGAAGTCCTTTTTCTTCTGCGACATGGTCTTATTGTTCTCCCATGGCTCGGGAATCGTAATCATCACTGCAAGAGGCAGCGGCATGCCGCTCATCACGAGAAACTCAAGCGTATTATCCAGCATGGCGGAATCGGAGCCGGAAGCGCCTATGGCAGGCAGGATCTTGTGCATCTGCCCCCGCAGATGCTCGGACTCCATGTTCTCCTCACGGGCCTGCATCTTATCCGCATTGCCCCGGATGGTATTGATCTCACCATTATGTACAATAAAGCGGTTCGGGTGCGCCCTCTCCCAGCTTGGGTTTGTGTTGGTGGAAAAGCGGGAGTGCACGATCGCAATGGCGGACTCATAATCTTTATCCTGCAAATCAGAAAAGAAGGTACGAAGCTGTCCCACAAGGAACATGCCCTTGTAAACAATGGTCCTGCTGGACAGACTGACCACATAAGTCACATCCGTGGACTGCTCAAAGGTCCTTCTTAAAATATACAGTTTCCTGTCAAAATCGAGACCCTTCTCCACACCCGCAGGCTTTTTGATAAAGGCCTGCATAATGCAGGGCATGCACTCCACTGCTTTATGTCCCAGCACGGAGGGCACTGTAGGCACATCGCGCCAGCCTAAAAATTCCAGTCCTTCCTTTTTTGCAATGATCTCAAACATCTTTTTCGCCTGATTCCGCTGTAACTCATCCTGCGGGAAAAAGAAAGATCCTACGCCGTACTCCCTCTCTCCGCCAATCTCAAAACCAAGCTCTCTTGTCACCCTGGTCATGAATTTATGTGGCATCTGTGTGAGGATACCCACACCGTCTCCTGTCTCGCCCTCCGCATCCTTACCGGCCCTGTGCTCAAGATTCTCCACAATCTTCAGCGCATTTTCCACGGTGGCACGGCTCTTTTTACCCTTGATGTTCACGCAGGCGCCGATGCCGCAGTTGTCATGTTCAAATTCCGCCCTGTATAAGGGGGACTGAGGGACTGTTCTCTTCACATCAAACATAGCTTTTCTCTCCTGACTTTTTTCTTTCTGAAAAATCCACGAACAGGCTGATTCAAAATGCTCCGCATTTCTCATTCGCATAAAAAAGATCGCAAAAAAGGCATCTAGCGCTCCTTTGCGATCTACATGTATACAATAATACACCTATCCATCCAAATTGTAAATAAAGACTTTTTGGATAATTGTCTAATAATTTGACAATTTATTTCTTTCACATTCTATTGTCAGTAAATTTTTGGTTCCACCTGACAATTCTTTCATGATATCTATCCAATAAATGATACCCCATTTAACATCAGATAGCAAATAACCAGAATCACAACTTCAAATGTCCGTTCCGAACCGCTGATTTTTCCCAGAAATACAGACAGTGCCGGAATCAAAAGCGCAGCTATTATTCCTGCGGCAGCTCCTGAAACCTCTCCGTTCATGGAAAGTCTTAAAATAACAGGCATAGCTATACATACAGATATGACTGCTCCCACGCACCAGCGGATCAAAAGCTGGCGCACATATATGCGATAAAACGTTGGTAACAGCATATGAAGATTACACTTCCTTTCACGACAGCCATAATCAGAAAACAAAAGGCAAGACCAGGCTATCGCCAAAGTCCATAATGTTCTCTGTGCCGTTTCCATACCTGCAAAAAACATGGCGAGCCATAAAGCCAACATAATCATATACCATGCCACAGAACAGTTGCGAAAAGTCAGGATAAACTCTGTTACCAGCAATCCATGACCGTTAGATTTTCCATGTGCTTTCTTCGGGGCTCTGCGCACTTCCCGACCAATCTCATACCGCGGCAGTACAAACGAAGCCGCCGCACACAACGCCATTCCTGATAGGATCATGCAGCTTTTTTCAATCACTCTCTCTTTCGAAAAAAACAATGGCAAAAAAACCAGCTCTACCAGCTTCCGATTCCTAATGATCCCGTCCTCATGAACGCCGAGCGCAACCCGCGCCGGATTCCCTGTGACACTGTAAACACTCTGGTCAATGCTGTCTTTGAGCCATACAAACCCTGTCATATCAAAAAAGCGGGCAATCACACCCTGCGGGGCGTCCAATAGCGTTGACAGATAAACTAGATAGGTAACAAAAAACAGGACACCGGCCGCCCACGAACCGCTTCTGCCTTGAAATACGGGAACCGCCTCTGTTACGAGAGCTATCGCCGAACAGAGATATATTCCCGGTATCAGGCTGACAAAAAAAGAGAGAAAATGAAAAATGGAAACCTCAGAATCGGGAAAATGAATCAATGTCATACAAAAGGATGCGGTGATTACAACAACCAATATCAAAAGAAGCATACACAAATCAGCCAAATATTTTCCTGCCAGATAGCTTAGCCTGTTTACAGGGGATGTATAAATCAAATTTACAATACCCGTTTTTCTATCCAGGGCAAGCGAATTTCTCAAATAGAAAAAACCAGTTACCGGCAGGAGCATCCCGGTACATAACGCGGAAGCCACAGGTATCCAAGTCCAATTTGTACCTTGTGAAAAATAGGCCGCCTCTACGGCAATTGAGGTCATTTCCGCATCAGGATCAGGCACGAACAGAAAGGCGGCCAGAACCGACAGCGCGCACAGCGCAAGAAAGGGAAAGCTGCGGGTCCGTTCCTTAAAATCTGACCGCGCAATAAACCATATCTGCTTACCAATCACGAAAACACCTCCTCCAACACACAAAGACAGGCGTCCTCTAAATTGGCTTTTACAGAAACCGCATTCGCAGACGGTTTTTCCCTGCTTACCTGTCTGACTTTAATTCCCTCTTCTGTCTGGATCATGGAACTGATCCCCGCTATCTGTTCATTAACCCGATTAGCCGGAAGTATGTATTCCCATACACATCCCTGCGCCTGATGAAGCAGCGTTTCAGGCGTATGATCGAACATCAGATTCCCTTTTTTCAGAACCATAATTTTTGACGCTGCTGCTTCAATATCAGAGATGATATGCGTAGATAATATGACAATCTTACTACAGGCCAGTTTCGATAACAGATTGCGGAAGGTTATCCGTTCTTCCGGATCAAGCCCTGTCGTCGGTTCGTCTACAATAATAATTTCCGGATTCCCCAATAAGGCACAGGCGATTCCCACACGCTGTTTCATGCCGCCGGAAAAATCAGACAGGCGTTTATTTTTAACATCAGACAGATGCAGGATTTCCAAAAGATATTCTACCTGCTGTTTCGCTTTCTTCTTAGAAAGTCTTTTCAAAGCCGCCATATACATAAGAAATTCCACCGCGCTTAAATTAGGATAATATGCCATATCCTGCGGCAGATACCCGATATTTTTCTGCATGATCATGGGATTTTTTATGATACTCCTGCCGTTTAACAGAACATCCCCGCCGGAGGGTTTGATCAGCGTAGATAATATTTTGATAAAGGTCGTCTTTCCCGCGCCGTTAGACCCGACAAGTCCTATCAGTTCACCCGATTCCATGCGGCATGACAGCGGTTTTAACGCAGGAAACGTGCCATAATTTTTTGAAATTTCATTTACTTCAAGCAGCATAACAGCCTCCCCAATCGTCAAGCGGTTTTACTGTTTTATTCCGCCTGCTCCTTTGTCTTATGATTATAGATAAGAAGCCCTATTCCGACAGCAATGCTTAATATCATTAAAAATCCGTCCACAGAACCTGCCCCCGAACTACCCGGATAAAAGGGGGCGATGATAAAAAGAACGACAGCCACCACAAAACGGATGTTTCGGTTTCTCTGCCGCCGCTCACCAGCATCACTTATCTGCTGTGCCCTTAGCGGAACACTTTCTTCGCCGATTGTATCAACCGACGTGGTTTCCGCCGAACCGTTCTCTGCTATGGTTCCTTTTAAAAGCGTATCCAAGCTCACTTTAAAAAAGTCGCTGATCTGGATCAGACATTCTGTTTCCGGGTAGGTGACCCCGTTTTCCCACTTACCGATCGTCTGTCTGGAAACCTGCAATTCCTCCGCAAGGCTTTCCTGTGATATATTTCTTTCTTTTCTTAGTTTTTGAAGATTTTCTCCAAAGCTCATCTGATATTTACTCCTTACCATTCCTTTTTTCATAAATTCTATCCTCTGGCACACAAAACCGCTACCAATCCGGCGTTACACATGAGACGCTTTCAGATAACATGGTGTTAGTTTTACATTACATTTTGTAATTCAGGCATGACTTTTCCCTGTTCGCGCATTCATTATACCGCAGGTTTTTCCCACCGTTCAATGTTTCAGACCTATTATTTGACAGAGACAAATATATATGCCAAAATAAAACAAAAAACGACAAACGTCAAATTCTGCTTCAGAGAGGAAAACAGCCATGGCCAACAAAGCCAATATTTTATCCCAATACGACCAGCAGTATAAGAAATACAGGCGATTTGCAGAAGAGGTGGAGCACCAGCTCCGATCTATTCTGGCGGAAGAGGGCATTGTCTGTAATGCTATCACCAGCCGGGTGAAAGAACGCGACAGCCTCGATAAGAAAATTGACATTAAAATGGATAAGTATGCCAATTTATCGGAGATCACCGATATTGCCGGCATCCGCGTTATTACCTACTACGATAACGATGTGGACCGGGTGGCAAAGATCGTAGAACGGGAATTTTGCGTAGATAAGGAAAACTCCATTGACAAACGGGAAGCTCTCGATCCGGAAAAATTCGGCTATTGCAGTGTCCACTATGTGGTCACGCTGAGCGAGACAAGACTGCATTTACCCGAGTGCAGGGCCTATGCCGGAATCAAGTGCGAAATTCAGATCCGCACGGTACTACAGCACGCCTGGGCAGAGATCGAGCATGACCTGGGCTATAAAAGTAAAATAGCCGTCCCCAGGGATATCCGGCGCAGTTTCTCCCGCCTTGCAGGCCTGTTAGAGGTGGCAGACAAAGAATTTCAGGAAATCCGCGATTTCCTGGCAGAATATCCGCAAAAAGTACAGGCCGAAATGAAACGGGATACCCCAGAAGTGTCGGACTGCGAATTGGACGCGGTAATATTAGCAACTATATTAGATACCAACCAAACGCTTCTGGAACTCAATCAGAAAATTGGTGAAATTGCATCTGTAAAAATCCGCAGCCAGGAACCAGAAGACAAATATGCCCGCACCCTGCAGGAATTAAATTTCCTTCATATCCACACGGTCGTCCAGCTAAACCAGAGCATAGAGCGCAATCATGATCTTGCCCTCTTTTTAGCAGACAAGTTTTTGCGCGGCAGCTATGAGGACGAGGATGATCCGGAAAATTCTTCCCTTCCAAAGACAATCGGCATTTTCTATATTTGCTATGCTGAATTATTGTTAAAGGGATGCGACATGGATGGAATCCTTGAATACATGGCGATGAATTCTATCGGTTCCTATGATACGCGAAATGATTTTGTGGAATTGCTGTTACAATATGGCCATGAATTTGCGGCAATCTGACCGGCCCCGCCTCCATCAAGGAGCAATGGGCCGGTAATCCCTCACCGGCCCATCTGTCTTAACGCTATATCTGCCTGCTGCCGCTAGGCCTCCTTCCTTCTCTCCCATTCGGCGTCGTCTATCCAGTCGTTCTCGATGTCCCACTCGTCGTCATCGATCCAATCATCCTCCGCATGGTCGTCTGCAAATCTGTCTATCGACGACTTCTCTGTGGTTTCCGGCTCCTGCCAGTCTTCATCCTCGATCCAGTCGTCTTCGTCGTCGTATTCGTACTCTTCTTCCTCTATCTCCTCGTATTCTTCCTCCCCGGTCTCCTCATACTCGGCTTCCTCGTACTCTTCTTCCTCTATTTCCTCGTACTCTTCCTCC
>CAMQTN010000083.1 GCA_947037115.1 uncultured Lachnospiraceae bacterium | reverse complement strand
TTGAGAATCAGGCGGGGAGAACCTACTTCAACGCGAAAAAGCAGATTGAATCAGAGCATGAGATTGAAAAGGTCGGGGCAGAACTGAGAGGCTTAATGTCATGGATGAAAAGCCATGATCTGTCAGGTGACAGTTGTTCGAAATAGCAGGATAATTGTGTGATTTATAAAGAATGTGGATAATAAAACCATAAAAATCAGAGAAAAGCAGCCGGTTTATGCTATTCTCTGATTTTTTCTTCTGAAAGGGCAACCGAAAACGCGGATGGAGGATAAAGAAAAACGGGAGCAGCAAATAAATGTGGTTGCCTGCGGCATTGGTTTCTGCTATTCTGTTAACGTACGATAAAGTGATAGGAAGAGTGGCTGGCATAGCAGAATTTTAGGAACGATGCATGAAACGTATACGGGATAACAGATTATGAAAACAGTCAAAGTAGCAGCCGCCGTCATCATTCACGGCGATAAAATCTTTGCCACCCAGAGGGGGTATGGGGAGTTCAAGGATGGCTGGGAGTTCCCCGGCGGCAAACTTGAAGAAGGAGAAACCTCGGAACAGGCTCTTGTCAGAGAGATTCGGGAAGAACTGGATACGGAGATTGAGGTGGGCGATCTGATTGAAACTGTGGAATATGATTATCCGACATTCCATTTGTCAATGGACTGCTTTTTTTGTACAGTCAAATCGGGGAATCTGGTGTTAAAAGAACATGAGGCTGCAAGATGGCTGACAAAAGAGGAGTTAGACAGCGTGGAATGGCTTCCGGCGGATATAGGGCTGATCGAGAAATTAAAGGTGACATAGCGGGCTGTGAAAAATAAAATAGGAGCTTTCAAAAATCTGTTCCTATGTTATAATAGAGCCAGTGGCGGTATCATTACTGCGGGTATTATTGTTTCAGAATGGAGAAATTACGGATGGAAAAAGGGCAAACGACGAAAAGAAGAAAGAACAAACGCATTGGGAAAAAGGTTGGAAATGTGGTAGTGATTATGCAGGCCGTTTCCGTTGTATTTGCAGTGGCTGTCTGCGTGTTGATGTACAATTCGCTGGTCAGGAGTATGCAGGAAAAGATTTGTACCAACGGCACGAATATGCTTGCGCTTGAGTTGGGCAAGATTTCCGATGGGGATGATATTAATCAGCTGCTGGATGATCTGAAGGAGCGTATGGGCTGTGAATTTACTATTTTCGAGGGAGATACGAGAGCCTACAGTACGGTGACGCAGAATGGGGAACGCGTGGTGGGAACCAGCCTGGCTTCTAATTTGCGTGACATTGTACTGGAACAGGGTCAGACTTATGTGGGTGAAGCAGATATTTTGGGCGTAACCTATCTGTGCTCTTATGTTCCGACCAAGGGAGACGACGGGAAGATTGACGGTTTGATTTTCGCGGGGATATCCATAGAGGAAGCGGAGCAGGAGACGGCCAGGATTATCAGTTATGCCGTGGTGGTCAGTGTGGCAGTGATTATTGTCTGTATCCTTCTCCTAGCAGTGTATTTGAAACTGAGGGTATCGGAGCCTCTTGGAAAAATTACACAGGCGGCCATGCGCCTGGAAAGAGGAGAACTTGGGCTGGCCGATGGCAGAGAGATTCAACTGGGAGTCCGTTCCAACGATGAGATAGGCCTTCTGGGAGAAATCTTTGAAAATACAATTGGAAGCCTCCGCGGCTATATCGGTGAGATATCTGACGTGCTGGGAGCGATTGCAAAGGGAGATCTGACGCAGAGCACACGGCAGGATTATGCGGGTGATTTCCTTGCGATTAAGAAATCCATGGAAAGTATTCTTGGCGCATTGAATCAGACAATGGGACAGATTGCGGCCAGCGCCGGACATGTCGCGCTCGGCTCAGATCAGGTGTCTTCCAGCGCCCAGTCACTTGCACAGGGGGCGACGGAGCAGGCAAGCGCGGTTACCCAAATTTCCACTACAATTTCCGATATTTCGGAAGGCGCCAGACACACTTCTGACGCGGCGGCGGAAGTGGGCAGCTATGTCAATCAGGCAGGCGCACAGCTTGGGCTCAGTATAGAGAGCGTGAAGGAGCTGAGCGAATCGATGGAGCGTATCTCCAGTGACTCCAAGCAAATCAGTACCATTATTGCAACAATAGAGAATATAGCGTTCCAGATCAACATATTATCGTTAAATGCGGCCGTGGAGGCAGCCAGAGCCGGTGCGGCCGGAAAGGGGTTTGCGGTTGTGGCTGACGAGATCAGCAGTCTTGCATCGAAATCGGATCAGGCGGCCAAGGCGACAAAGGATTTGATAGAAAGCTCTGCCGCAACGATTACCGAAGGCGGCAAGGTAATGAACCGGGTTTCGGAGGCATTGGAGCGGACAGGACAGCTTGCCGGTAATGTGACGGTTAAGATGGAACAGGTGGTAGAGGCTGTGGAGAAGCAGACGGTGGCGATGGAGCAGGTGGCCACCGGCGTTGAGCAGATTTCCGCAGTGGTGCAGAACAATTCGGCAACCAGCCAGGAGTGTGCGGCGGCCAGTGAGGAATTGTCCAATCAGTCAGGCCTGTTAAAAGAGCTGATCAGTACCTTTAAAATTAAGAATTAACACTGATAAAACAAAAACAAGAACCTTGTCGGAAGCATTTCCGCCAGGGTTCTTATTTAAATGTGAGGCAGGAGGAAGCAGTAAAATGGAATTTAGAAAAATATTTGATACTTGATCTGATTTATTCGGCGGCGGCAATACAGTGGATTCCTGAAGAAATTGCCTTTGGAGGAACAGGGGGGAAAGAAATGCGAATACGTCATTCAACGGAAAAAGATTTCCAGCGGATCATGGAAATCTATGAATATGCCAGACATTTTATGGCAGAACACGGCAATCCGAATCAGTGGGGGCCTACAAACTGGCCGCCGGAAGCATTGATTCTTTCTGATATTGCAGATTATAACAGCTATGTATGTGTCTGTGAGGATAAGATTGTCGGTACATTTTTCTTTCAGTGCGGTGAGGATATTGAACCGACCTATCGCAGGATAGAAGACGGCAGATGGCTGGATGACAGTGCGTATGGGGTGATCCATCGGCTGGCAGGCGACGGAACAGTGAAAGGAGTCGGAAAATTCTGCATTGACTGGGCTTTTGAGCAATGCGGTCATTTGAGAGTGGATACGCACGGGGACAATCGGGTTATGCAGAATATATTTGAAAAGAGCGGTTTTACATATTGTGGCACGATCTATGTGGAAGAGGATTGCTATCCAAGGATGGCATATGAAAAGGTATTAGACAGAATTTAAGTGTACGGGCTCTTTCCGACAGAGAAGCGGAACTCTCTGAGTGTACACAATAGACAAAATGTTAATGAAAAAATAATGTAATATGCCGATTTTAGGACAACAGACTTGATAACGCGTTTTTTGAGGCATATTATTAGGTTATTATATATAAGTACACGTGTACGCAGAGGGCGTACATATTTTTACACTAAAAATGTACACGTGTACGCAACAAGAAATTTCATAACAATGGAGGGAAAAGATTGAAAATTACAATTTTCAATCGCGAGATTTGCGTCTGCGCGCTGCTGGACACAAACTCGTTCATGCGCAAAAAGCAGCGCAGAAATGAGGAAAAGATGAAAAAGAAAACAGTAAGTATGCTACTGACAACAGCGATACTGATGACGTCGCTTGCAGGCTGCGGAGGGGGTGCACAGGATACGGCAGGGACTCCTGCAGCGGAGACAGAGACAGCACAGGACGCCGGAGGGGATACGGAAGAGCCGGAGACAGAAGCGGCAGCGCAGACAGATTCGGCAGGCCCTGTGAAAATAAGTTTCTGGAACAGTTTTACGGGAGCCGATGGCGATATGCTCACCGATCTGGTAAACCGTTATAATGAGGAGAATACAGACGGTATCACGGTGGAGATGGATATTTCTTCGGACTTTGACAGTCAGTTGTCCACGGCGTTTGCGGCCGGGACGGGGCCTACGATGATCTTGAGCTCCAGCTCTTATCGGTTTACCTATGGCGATTACATACAGGATATCAGCGATGTGTTTGACAAAACAGACTTGGATGAGGCTGATTTTATCCTGTCCTATCTGGATTACTGTTCGGAGGGGGACAAGCTTTACTTTGTGCCTTTTCAGATTGTCGGTTATTACATGTACTGGAATAAGGATCTCTTTCAGGCGGCAGGTTTAGATCCAGAGTCTCCTCCGGCTACATGGGATGAGTGGGCGGCGTATGCGCAGAAGATTACTGATGAGAGCAAAAATGTGTACGGTTCCGGCATTTCTTACGATTATGCATATCAGATTGCACATATTATGCAGAGATTTGGCGGGCTGGCCGTTACCGGTGAGAATGGAAACTGGAAGGCGAATTTTGCGGGAAACAGCGGGTATATTGATTTTTTAAATATGTACAGAGAAATGGTTGACAACGGCTATAATCCGCTGGAGGCTGACACGGATTCCATGGCAAGTGCAGGACAGATTGGTATGACTGTGGGCGGCCCATGGGTGACAGCCGGGCTTGATACGGCGGGTATCAATTATGGAATCGGCCTGATACCTACGGGAAACGCCGGGGATATGAATTCTGTTGAGGTGCTGGGATTTTCTGTCACAACGGCGGCAAGCGATGCCGAAAAGGAAGCGGCGTATAAATTTATCGAGTGGTGGAATACCGAAAATGCGCAGGGCAGCAGTCCGGCTCTGGAGTGGTCTGTGGCCAACGGATTCCCGGCATACACCTATTCCGTGCAGGAAAAGGACGAGTATAAAGCAAGTGCAAAGCTGAGTGCGATGTCGGCGGCAAATCCCGACGCGCCGACAGACTTTATCGTAGACTCCAGTTTCCCGGGAATCAACGCAGTCATTGCAGATGTGATTCCCGAGATGATCAATGCGGTAGCCTTTGGCGAAAGCTCCGTGGAGGAGGCGCTGGAGAAGGCGCAGACGGCGGCTGAGAAGATTACGGCGAATTATTAAGCGACAGGATGCGGAGGAGTGCTTTTTGCTCCTCCACTATCATAATAACGGGTTTTGAAAGATGAAAAGACAGGAGATATGGAATGAAAGCAATCATGAAATATTGGAATAAGCCGTCGAGATGCGCCTATTTGTTTTTGGCGCCCTCCGTTGTTCTTCTGCTGCTGTTTAACGTGATTCCGCTGGCGGCGGCCTTTGGTTTGAGCTTTTTTGATGTGCCGATCACTATGAATACTGCGAGATTTGTCGGGCTGGAAAATTTTACGGCGGCATTTCTGGACGAGAGATTTATCAACAGTTTAAAAGTGACAGCCGTCTTTACGCTGATGGAGGTGCCGCTGCAGGTCTTTGGGGCATTGGTGGTCGCCTCTTTTCTCACAAAGAATACTTTCAGAAACAAACTGTTTCGCGCAATTTACTTTTTGCCGGTGATCTGTTCCGCAACAGCGGTCGGTATTATGTGGAAGATGATCCTGCACTCCAACATCGGGTTTATCACGGCGGTTCTGCGGTCTATGGGACTTGGTAAAATTAACTTTCTGAACACGCCGGGGCTTACGATTTTTGTAGTCTCTTTTATTTCTCTGTGGAGGAGTTTCGGGATTTCCGCGATTATTTATGTGACGGCGATCCAGCAGGTCTCTGCTTCCCTGTATGAGGCGGCGGAAATGGACGGTGCCGGTAAGGTGAAGCAATTTTTTCATATCACGGCACCCTCCATCCGCCCGACGTTCTGGTATATCCTGATGACCAGATTCGCCGGGGCGCTGCAGATTTTTGACATTATCTATATCACCACGAACGGCGGACCGAATTATACGACGGAATCTACCGTCACCTATATTTACTCACGGGCTTTTTCGTCCGCGTCGAGCATGGGGTATGCGTCTGCAATGTCGGTGATCTTGTTTGTGGTCATTATGGCGGTTACCGTGTTTATGTACCGCAGAATGAACAGGGAGGACTAGGGAATGGAGAGGACAATATCATCTAAAATGAGAAGGAAGATCAGGCAGGATTTATATGGGATTCCCGTTTTCCTGATTTTGTTTGTACTGGCAATGCTGGTCATTGTGCCGGTGGTATGGATGACGTTTAGCGCGTTTAAACCGGAGAAGGAAATCATATCCTGGCCGCCCACATTTTTTCCGCATATCCTGACGGGAGAAAACTTTGTGGATGTACAAAAGAGAATCAATATTCTGCGCTATATGCTTAATTCCGCAATCTATGCGGGAGGAACGACCCTGCTTGCCGTGATTGTGAACAGTATGGCGGGATACGCCTACGCATTTTTTGATTTTAAGGGAAAGTCCGGGCTGTTTCTGCTGACGCTTGCCACCATGATGGTGCCCTTTCAGGTCATTATGGTACCCCTCTTTCTGGTGGTGTTTAAACTGGGGATGTACGATTCCTATTGGGGCCTTATCATTCCCAGAGTCGTGGTCGCAGGCTCCATTTTCATGATGAGGGCCGCTTTTACGGGACTGCCGAAAGAGCTGGCGGAGGCGGCGCGGATCGACGGCCTGTCTGAGTTTGGTATTTTCAGAAAAATTATGCTGCCACAGGTAAAGCCTGCCATTATTACGCTGACGATCTTGAGCATCAACGGCTCCTGGAACGATTTGCTCTGGCCGATGATTGTGACGAGCAGAACGGAGATGAGGACGCTGGCGAATGGGCTTGCGCTGTTTATCGGGCAGAATACGATCGAGTACGGGGCCGCCTTTGCGGGTGCGCTGATTTCCCTTCTTCCGATGTTCCTGCTCTACATTTTCGGGCAGAAGTATTTTGTGGAGGGTATGGCAAGTTCCGGATTGAAAGGCTGAGAGAGGATAGAGGATCTATGTTAAAGTCAAAGATTATATGCAATAAGGAATTTACAGTCGGTGAGATTGATGAAAGGCTGTACGGATCATTTTTGGAGCATATGGGACGTGTGATTTATCACGGTGTGTATGAGCCGGGACATGCCTGTGCGGATGAGGAAGGATTCAGAGAGGATGTGCTGCAGACGGTCAGGGATATGGGAGTCACGGCGGTGCGGTACCCGGGCGGCAATTTTGTGTCGGCCTACCATTGGGAGGACGGCGTTGGGCCGCGGGAAGGACGTCCGCGGAAAATCGATCTTGCGTGGAAAGCGGTGGAGACAAATGCATTCGGGACAGATGAATTTATCCACTGGGCAAAAAAGGCGGGCGTACAGCCGATTTTTACCGTAAATCTGGGAACCAGAGGCATGGAGGAGGCGCTGCAGTATCTGGAATACTGCAATTTCCCGTCAGGGACAAAATACAGCGATCTGCGAAGGAGCCACGGGGTCGAGGAGCCCTATGGCGTCCGGCTCTGGTGTCTGGGAAATGAGATGGACGGGAACTGGCAGATTGGTCATAAGAGCGCCTCTGAATACGGGCGGCTCGCCGCAGAGACGGGAAAGATCATGAAGCTTCTGGATCCCGATATCGAACTGATTGCCTGCGGAAGCTCGCTTTCTACCATGAAAACATATCCGGAGTGGGATCTGGAGGTGCTGGAGCAGGCATACGACGTCATTGATTATCTGGCGCTGCATCAGTATTACGGCGGGCAGGAGAAAGGGACGGCGGCGTTTCTTGCGCAGACGCTTGACATGGAGGCGTATATCCGAACCATTCGCTCGGCGGTACAGGTGATCAGACAGAAAAAACGGTCCACAAAGGATATACGGCTCAGTATTGATGAGTGGGGCGTCTGGTCTGTGCCGGGACATACCGTAAACAAAGAGGTGGAGGAAAAGCCCTGGCAGACGGCGGCTCCGATCAGTGAGCAGATTTATACGATGGAGGATGCGCTGCTCTTTGCCGGTATGCAGATGGCAATGCTGCGCAATGCAGATATGGTGAAGATGGCGTGCCAGTCCCTGCTCACAAATGTAAGCGCCTGCATCATGACAGAGTCAAACGGCGGGATGTGGCTGCAGACGATTTATTATCCTTTCTGCTATTTTGCGAATTATGCGCGGGGAACCGTGCTGCAGAGCGTCTACAGGGGAGATACCTATGACTGTGAGGGATTTCACGATGTTCCCTGTCTGGATCAGGTGGTCGTCTGGAACAGAGAGCAGGAGGAGACCGTGATTTTTCTGGTAAACAGGAGTGAGGACAGCAGTCAGGAGGTAGAAGTCGAAATACAGGGAATGGAACTAAAAAGGGTCAGGGAAGCGGTGTATCTGTGGGCGGAGGACAAAAAGACGACGAACCGGGAAGACCATCTGGCGGTGCGTCCCAGAAAATGCGACGCGGTGGAATTGAAGGAAAACTGCGTGACCGTCAGGCTGCTGTCCCTGTCCTTTATGATGATCCGGGTGGAAGTACAGATATCGGAGCTTCCCTTTTGGGAGGTAGTGTAAAATAGTTTGTGTCTTTGGAAAAAAATACCTCTTTTTTGGTAAGAATCAGGATATGACAATTCTTATCGAAAAGGAGGACTTTTTATGCCTGCAACAAAGGAGCAGATCCGACAGATTATTGCAGATAACAACCTAAACAGCGTGTCTGATGTCTACAGCCAGCTCAAAGCCAGCTTCAAGGATATCCTGCAGGAACTTATGGAGGCAGAACTGGATGCATCTCTGGGTTATGAAAAGAACCAGAAAGGGAATGCCCCCACATCCAATAAGAGGAATGGACACTCCCCGAAAACACTCAAGAGCCAGTATGGTGAATTCCAGGTCGATGTCCCAAGGGACCGTGAAGGTGAGTTTGCGCCAAAGCTGATCCCAAAATACCAGAGGGATATATCCGGGATAGAGGAAAAAGTGATATTCCTCTATGCAGGAGGCATGAGCACAAGGGATATCCATGACCAGATACAGGATCTTTACGGGATGGAACTGTCTGCGGAAATGGTCAGCAGGATCACGGACAGGATACTGCCGGAAATAAAAGAATGGCAGCCACGCCCATTAAATCCGGTCTATCCGTTTGTATTTATGGACTGCATCCATTATAAAGTAAGGGAAGTTGGGCGTATCCTAAGCCGTGCAGCGTATATTGTGCTGGGCATCATGGCAGAAGGTTACAAGGATATTTTGAGCATTACGGTAGGAGCCAATGAGACCAGCAAGTTCTGGCTAGGGATGCTGAATGACTTAAAGAACCGTGGCGTGCAGGATGTGCTTTTTTTCTGTGTGGACGGACTTGCAGGGTTTAAGGAAGCCATAGCTGCAGTCTATTCGGATGCCCACATCCAGAGGTGTGTGATCCATATGCTGCGTAATTCTTTTAAATATGTTAATTACAGTGATCTGAAAAAGTTTTCCGCTGATTTTAAAGCAGTATACAACGCGCCGAATGAAACAGCCGCGCTTTCGGAGCTGGAGAGAATCAAAGAAAAATGGGGAAAGAACTATCCTGATGCAATCAGTAACTGGGAGAATAACTGGGAAGATGTCAGTTCCTTCTTTCAGTTTTCGACCATAACCTCCAGCTGGTATTGGAACAGCTGGCAGACTTAAAAAGACACCGTTTCGGCAGGTCATCGGAGAGACATGAGCCGGATGAACAGCTCTCCTTTATGGAGGTGGATGGGAAGATCGTATTCTTTAACGAATCAGAAGCCGTTGCCGCAGAAGGATCTGAGGAAGAGCCGGAAGCCGTTCCCCGCCGGAAACCGAAAAGGAAACAGGGAAAGCGGGAAGAAGACCTGGAAGGCCTGCCCGTAGTTGTGGTTGAACATTCCATGACAGAAGAAGAACTGGCGGCGCTGTTTGGGGAAGGAGGCTGGAAGCAGCTTCCTGTCGAAGTGTACTGCAGATATGGTTTTACCCCGGCAAAGGTCGAAGTGGAGGAATACCATGTAAAAGTATATGTCGGGAAGAATACAGCTGAGATTGTCAGGGCGCCGCATCCGGAGAGCCTGTTAAGGGGCAGCCTTGTATCCCCGTCACTGGAAGCAGCCGTGATGAATGCCAAATATGTAAATGCGGTGCCGCTCTACCGCCAGGAACAGGAGTTCCTGCGTTACGGCCTGCATATTTCCAGGCAGAACATGGCAAACTGGACGATCCAGTGTGCGGACCGTTACCTTGCGGTCCTCTACGATTACCTGCATGAAAAGATGTACGGCTACCATGTGCTGCAGGCAGACGAGACACCTGTGCTGGTAAATAAAGACGGGCGTCCTGCCGGGAGCAAAAGCTACATGTGGGTATACCGCACCAGGCGGATGTATACAGACCGGCAAATCGTCCTGTATGAATACCAGCGGTCGCGCAATGCCAGCCATCCACGGGAATTTCTGAAAAAATTCAGCGGTATATGCGTCACGGACGGGTATCAGGTCTGCCACACGATCGAAGGCGGGCGGGAAGACCTGAGAATTGCCGGATGCTGGTCCCATGCGGGACGCAGATTTGACGAGGCGGTAAAGGCGCTGCCAAAGGCAAAGCAGAAGGACAGCCGTGCATACCTTGCACTGACCATGATCCAGGCAATCTACCGGGAAGAAAAACAGTTAAAAGAACTTCCCCCACAGGAGAGACAGAACCGCCGCCAGTTAAGCGTCAGACCGCTGGTGGAGGCTTATTTCATATGGGTGGGTGAAAACCTTCCGAAAGTGCCACAGAAAAGCAGGACGTGGGAAGGCTTCAGCTATTCGCTTAACCAGGAGAAATACCTGAAGGTATTTTTGGATGACGGCGAAGTTCCGATGGATAATAATGCTGCAGAACAGTCAATCCGTGGATTCTGCATCGGGAAAAAGAACTGGGTCATGATCGACACGGTTGCCGGTGCGAAATCCAGCGCAATCATTTACAGCATAGCCGAAACAGCAAAAGCAAACAATCTGAAGCCGTATGATTACTTTGAATATCTGCTTACTGAGATACCCAGGCATCTGGATGACACTGACCGGGCCTTTCTGGATGATCTGCTCCCCTGGTCACCGTATCTTCCAGCGAACGACGCAAGCCCGGCAAAGATGAAGTGAAATAATAGGACTGGAGCAAATCTGTTTCTATCATACAGGTTTGCTCCGGTTTTGTATAGGTGCGGGCTATATACCGTTTACTACTTGCTGAAAAAATGCAAAAAATAGTAAAGAAGCTTTGTTTGCAAATGTTCAAAGTAAACGTCAAATCATACGCCTAGTACAGCAAATATTAAGTTGTTGATAGTTTAAAAAGTTGCCGCTTCATCAGGATCAATTTCGTCCATCTTATATGTCCAATGATAGACAACCGGATCAGCATTGATCTCATCGAAATAGCGGTATATTCGTTCCGACAGTTCCTCCTTTGAACTGACACGGATGCCCTTTAACATCTGCTTTGTCATTTTGCTGAAGAAGCTTTCAATCATGTTCAGCCATGAGGTGTGTGTCGGGGTATATACAGACACAAAACGGTCTTCTGGCAATGTTGCAAGAAACTGACGTGTCTCCTTTGAAGTATGGGCTGAATGGTTGTCCAGTATCAGCCGGATTGTGTCTCCCTCCGGGTATTTTGCATCGAGAATCTTCAGAAACCCGATAAAATCGGAACTTTTGTGTGTCTGGCTGACCAGCGGGATTGCCTCGCCTGTCAGGAGATCAATACCTGCAAGCAGTGATAACGTTCCAAGCCGCACATACTCATAATCCCGGCGGACATAGCCGTTTTCTCCTGTTGGATTATGGTCGGGATATTTGTTGGCAATAGCCTGAATGCCGGGTTTTTCATCATACGAAACCGTATGTGTCAGATGTCCGTTGTCCGGTATGATGATATTTCCATCATCATCAGGCTGCATCTCCACCTGTTTATAAACCAACAGGACATCATGCATCTTATTCTCAAAATCAGGGTCTTTCCGCTCAAGATAATACTTGATCCTGAACGGTTTGATATCCATCTTTTTGAGATATTTTTGAAGCCATGGTTTTGTAACAGTCTTTAAACGTGGATAGCCGGCTTCCTGGGCATGCGTCTGTATATGTTTATGCAGCGCACCCAGTGTCCATAATTCTGCGGCATAACCAAGGTCACAGGGCTTTTGGCAGGCCAAACTGACAATCCATGATTTTGCATCGCCGGTAACCTCAGCCGGACGACCGGAGCGGTCGTCATCAAACAGGGCAAGGTTGATTCCATTGTTGAGATAACGGTCAACACAGCGTCGGACGGTATTCACACTAACACCCAGACCGTCTGCAATAGCTTTGTCTGTTTTGGCTTCCGACTTCCATAACAGCATGCGGGCGCGGTCAACAACCTGTGCCTGGATAGTTCTGGTTTTGACCAATGATTTCAGATAGGTGCGCTCTTCGTCTGATATTGTAATGCTATAAGGTAATGCTGGCATAATTGACCTCCATAAATGTATTGAGCAAGTCTATTATACCAGATATCGAAAATGTCAACAACTTAATTTATGTCATACTAGTCAGATTATAGATTTTCTGTCAAACTTTAAAAAACTAATAAAACTAACTAGTTTTTTAAAGGAGGCTAACAATGGATAAGATCACACATGAAATCCGACTTTCCAACTGGAAAGCAGTCATCGAACAATGCAGTTTAAGACCAGAAGGCCAGACTGTAAAACAATGGCTTGCTGATAACGGGATCAATGAGAAAACTTATTATTACTGGCAGAGACGGATAAGAAAAGAGGTTTTCGGGCAGATAAATCTGCCTCAGCCAGCCGAAAACCCGGAACCGGCGTCTGTTTCATTTGCTGAGATACCGATTATACCGGAACAAAGAGAAACGACCATGGAAGCTTCTTTTCACGCAGATGCAGTTATCCGGACAGGAAACACAACTATTGGTTTATCCAACAGCATATCCGACCGTCTGCTTGACAGGATAATGGGAGGGCTTTTACATGCTCGCTGAAGCCTTCGGGGTCAAAAAGATCGTGATAGCCTGCGGCCGCACTGATCTGCGGAAAAGCATTGACGGGCTGGCGCAGCTGGTCAGCACCGGATATGACCTGGATCCGTTCGAAAAGGATGTGCTGTTTTTGTTCTGCGGTGGAAGAAACGACCGGATAAAGGGACTGCTCTGGGAAGGGACGGGATTTCTGCTCCTTTATAAAAGACTGGAAGCAGGTTCGTTTTCCTGGCCCAGGACACCGGAAGAAGCGGTGGAGCTTACAAGGGAACAGTACCGGTTCTTAATGAATGGACTAAATCCAGTCAATCCGAAGATCAGGGAAATCCAGCCTTCCAGGGTACTGTAATCTTTTGTGCAGAACAGAGAAATTTTCAGGCTTATCCTGTAGTAAATGGGATGCCGCAAAATGGCTTCAGCAGCGCCTTGTACATTGGTTTAAGAGTGTGCTGAAGGCATGATAAAGAAAGCATATGAACTTTGAAAATCTCATATTTCCATCCTGCTAAAGGCCCTGTCCGAGCGCTTATAAACATAGGCAGAATGACGAATGACAGGTCTTCTGAAATTCGCTTGTTTTCCGGTTTTGCTGTATAATAATAACCACAGGAGAGATTTTCATGGCAAAGAAATATACACCGGATGAACTGAATGGCTTAAGCAGACAGGAACTGATCCTCCTTGCCATATCCATGCAGGATCAGCTGGAACAACTGAACGCAAACATGGAGAGGCTGATCGAACAGATCAGCATTGCAAACCAGCAGCGTTTTGGGAGACATTCGGAACGTCTTGATGTGATCGACGGCCAGCTGGATCTGTTTAATGAGGCTGAGGCTTTATCGGAAGAGGCCGGGAACGTTCCGGAGCCTTCCATTGACGAAGCGCTCCCACAGCAGCCAAAAAGGAAGAAAAAACAGGAACCCGTGATGCCGATCTTTCCGGACTGCCGGAAGAATCCATCATACACAGTGTCCCAGAAGAAAAACTGATCGAACATTTTGGAAAGGGGTGTTACCGGAAACTGCCGGATGAGAGTTACAAAAGGCTCCGATATACTCCGGCATCATGGACGGTGGAGCTGCATACGGTTGAAGTGTATGTAGGTACGGACGGACTGCGCCAGGATGAATTCTTACGGGGTGACAGGCCGAAAGACCTTTTGCGTAACAGCATCGTCACACCCTCCCTGGAAGCTGCTATTCTCAATGGCAAGTATGTCAATTCCATACCGCTTTACAGAATGGAGCAGGAGTTTCAGAGAAATGGTGTGTACATCAGCCGGCAGAACATGGCGAATTGGACGATACTCTGTGCGGAAAGATATTTAAAGCCTGTTTATGACAGGCTGAAAGAAGAACTTTTCAGATATCATGTCACCCAGGCGGATGAAACGCCGGTGGAAGTCATAAATGACGGGCGCAGTGCCGGTTCCACCAGTTATATGTGGGTGCACCGTTCGGGCGAATACTATAAGGACAGGCCGGTTGTCCTGTATGAATACCAGAAAACACGCCACCACAAACATCCCGAAGAATTCTACAAAGGCTTCAAGGGCATTCTGGTAACCGACGGCCTGGCACAGTACCATCTGCTCGAAGACCATCTTGAGGGATTGACGAACGCCAACTGCTGGGCCCATGCAAGAAGGGATTTCTCTGATGCGGTCAAAGCCATAAAGGATCCGGAGCTGGCAAAAAGGTCCACCGCATATCAGGCACTGGTAAGGATCGCGGCAATCTATAAGCTGGATGAAAGCCTGAAAGAACTGACGCCGCGGCAGCGCCTCAAAGAACGGCAGAAACATGTAAAGCCGCTTGTTGAGGAATATTTTGCATGGGTAAAAGATGTTTTGGACAGCCAGCTTCCAAAAGGAGCGACTGCTTCCGGACTTCATTACAGTATCAACCAGGAAAAGTATCTCCGGGTATTTCTCAATGACGGAGAAATCCCGATCGATAATTCCGCATCAGAAAGAGCCATCCGTACATTCTGTATCGGAAAGAAAAACTGGGTATTTATTGATTCCGTCAAAGGAGCAGAAGCAAGTGCCATAATATACAGCATCTCAGAAACAGCGAAACTAAACAGCCTGAGCACTTATAATTATTTTAACCATCTGCTGACAGAACTCCCCAAACTTATCGACAGGGAGGGAAATGTGAGCAATGCGAAAGCATTGGAATCATTACTGCCGTGGGCAGAGGAATTACCCGATATATGCAGAAAACCACGCCGCTGAAAAGCGGCGTCGCTTTATTCTGTGGCGTATGGTTTGACGCTTACTGTTCAAAGCTGAGAAATGATTTTTGACATAGAAAAGGGATATGACGCTTTGATAGATAACGGCATATCCTTTTTGTTTAATACAGCATACCCTTTGTTTTTTATATTAGTGAAATTCCATTTGTAGGCATACCTCTTTCTACAATCACAATTATTACGTAAACGGTAGATAGTGCGTACCTCGACTATGGCGGCAAAATGTGTGACAATAGA
>CAMQTN010000082.1 GCA_947037115.1 uncultured Lachnospiraceae bacterium | reverse complement strand
GTATACTTATGATAGCATTGATCAAAGACAAAAATGTGTTATTTATCACAACAAAAAGATTGGATTATATCAGAAACACGCAGGAAATCCGTCTGTTAGAGCAGTATGCCGCCGGCTTTCATATCATCGGCTCCGATGAAAAAACCTATTTTTTCCGTCTGTGCCATGTATATCTACAGCTGCTGTTCACCTCCGCCAAACCCTATGACACCGTATTTATCGGATTTGCGCCGCAGCTGGTTCTGCCCTTTTTTGCCTGGAAATTCCACGGCGCCTGTCGGGCGGTCGATTTTTTTATTTCCCTGTACGACACATTCTGCTTTGACAGACAGGTCATTGCACCGAAGAGCCCTGTAGGGCGGTTTCTCCGGCTGCTGGACGCCTATACGCTGAAACACACGGACTCCTTCCTGTGCGACACCCGCTGTCACGGCGACTATTTTCTGGAAGAATTCCATGCAGACCGTAGAAAACTGCATCTGCTCTATCTTGACGCAGATTCTTCCATCTACCATCCGATGAATGTGCCCAAGCCGGTCCGCGCGGCAGGAAAAAAAGTCGTCCTCTTCTTTGGCAGCATGCTTCCACTACAGGGCTATGAAATCATCCTCGACGCTTTTTGTGCATTGGGAAACCGTTCCGATTACTGTTTTTACTTTATCGGCCCTCTGTCTGATTCCCTGAAAGCCCGCGTGCAGGATACGCCTAACCTTTTTCTGTCCGACTGGCTCATGCAGGAAGAGCTTGCGCGCCATATCGCCTTCGCCGACCTGTGCATCGCGGGACACTTCAGCGCCACCATCGCCAAGGCGTCCCGCACCATTCCGGGCAAAGCCTATATCTACCGCGCAATGAATAAGCCCATGATCCTCGGGGACACTCCCGCCAATCATGAGCTTTTCACAGCCGGCCAAAACACTATTTTTGCACCTGTCGGTGACGCAAAAGCCATCGCTGACGCCATTCTCCACTTTTTCGGCGACTGATTAAGGAAAGCGCTGATTCAATCAGCTTTTCCCTGTCCTCTGCCCGCTTACCTGCCCGGCCATCTGCCCTTCACCGCCTCAAAGCATTTCTCCGCCAGATACAGCAGATATAATCCCCCGTACAGATCATGCCTTACCATAAAAACCACCGGCCGAAGCCGCCATTCCAGGTTCTGCTTCTGCACCCGCAAAAAGGCGTCGCTGTACGGACACAGTTTCGTCACTTCACGTACATGCTCCTGTTTTTCCCTGTAAGATTTCCCGTTATCCCTGTGGTAGAGGCTGCGTCTGCAGCAAATCGCAAAAGAACGTATCACCCTGCAGAAATACGCCTGGTCAAAAGCCTGTAACTGCGCCTTCCCAGTCTCGTCCGAAAACAGTCCGAGGCGATACTGCTCTATCGTCCCCCACACCTTTTTATCCTCCTCCACGCGGTCTGCCCGAAAGCGGTTTGTAATGGAGGAAGATACATGCCGGTAATGGCACACTCTGTACTTCCTGTACGCTACCAGCTCCGCCTTCCCCAGAACCTCCATGTTGAAAACCATATCGTCCAGAACAGGAAGCATTTCTTTAAACCGGAGCTGATTCTCCGTCAAAAACGCCCTGCGGTAGAGCTTGTCCCAGGGAGCGGCGAGAGGTACCCGCGTCCCGGGATAATCCATGGAATAATACAATACGCCCCTTTGCAGCCTCCGTATCTCATCCCGGCTGTCCCACACAGCCTCCCGTCCAAAATGCTCCCATGGCAGTTCACGTGCGCCGGTATTCTGCCACGCATCAAACAGAATCATATCCGACTGCGCACACTCTGTAAGCGCGCGCAGAAGCATCGGTATGCCATCCTGTGACATCCAGTCGTCGGAATCCATAAAATACAGCCACTCTCCCCGCGCGGCGTCCATGCCGTCGTTTCTCGCCGCCGCAACGCCTGCATTTTTCTTATGTATGACCTGCACGCAGGGGCAGACCGAGCCATAGGCGTCCGCAATTTCCCCGGAGTGATCCACAGAGCCGTCGTCCACAAGAATCACTTCCACCTGCTCCGCCGTCCCGCCCCGGAGCTGCGTGACAATGCTTTCAAGACACTTCATCAAGTATGCTTCCACATTATAAACCGGGACTATGATTGACAGCCTGCACCTTATTCGGCTGTCTGTCTGCGCATCCCATCCCACATTGTTCATTTTATACCGATACCCCGCTCCTGTGTCTTTGCGCCCCTGCTGTCCCGCCGGATTCCGCTTTTCAAATACCAGCCCACATTCCCCCCGCCGCCGTATACAAGCATCAGCAAAAGCGTCCGAACCGTGCCTGCCGTCCTGTCAAGCTGTCTGCGCGCCTCCCGCAGATACTCTGCATAGTATTTCCTGTCAATCTTTGCAAGCGCATAACCGTGGGTATACAGCTTCACAACCTGTAGATAGTCAATCAGCCGCTGATCCTTCCCCGGCAAAACTGCCTGGTCCAAAAGGCGGAAAATGGCAAAGTGGACAAACAGCCGTTCATCCGTGCAGGCCACATCCTGTCCCGGCCTGCCAAGCCGGTAGTAATACAGGTGCTCCGGCACGCACACGGCGCTTTTCGCAAGAAAACCGCTCTCGATCTTAAAGGGCAGATCATCGAATCTTGCCAGTTTTTCATGAAAAGTAAGATTGTTTTCTGTGAGAAACGCTCTTTTGTAGATGCACCTCCAGATAGCGACTCTTGTCCGGATCATCAGCCTCTGTACCTGATCCGGCCGGTAAGACCCTGTCAGATACGGTTCCTGCAGACAGTCGTTTACAACCTTCACTGCGCTGCCCGTTTCTGTGTCATACTCCTGATACCCACAGTAAGCCAGTTCGTAACCGCCCATCATGGCCCGTGCCAGAAGTTTATGGAACATCTCCCTGTCCACAAAGTCGTCGGCGTCCACAAATCCCACATACCGTCCCTGCGCCTCACGCAGACCGCAGTTCCTGGCCGAAGCACAGCCGCCGTTTTCCTTTCGGATCAGCCTTATCCGTTTGTCGTTTTGGGCATACGAATCAATCACCTCTGCGGATCCGTCCGTGGAGCCGTCGTCCACAAACAGGTATTCCACATAGGAAGCCTGCCAGGCTGTCAGGGATTCCAGACATTCCCCCAGATATGCCCTGACATTGTAGACCGGAATAATCACCGAAAGCTCTGTGGGAGATGCCGTTTTGTCCCAGGAAAGCACCTCATACCGTGCCACGTCACGCCCCTGCCTGACACGCCTGTCACGCTCTCTGGCCAGATAAATGTGCTCCGTCTGTTCCCTGTAACGTTCCCACAGGCTGAAATAATCGTCCTGTGCCTGTAACCGGCCGATCAGGTACCGCAGGGGACTGTCCGCAAGCTGACAGACAATTTCCGTCCATTCCCTCATAAAAATAAGGGTATCTATCCCTGATGCCGCCACCATCTGCCGGAGGGCATCCACATCCCTTTCACCGCAGACTGCCACGCCGGAAGCTTTTCTCCCATGCTCCAGATAAAACGACAGCTCTGTCACATCTGATCCTGACCCCAATATAAGCGCCTTTCCGATAAAACGCTGTCTGGAGAGATAACTTTTAAGCTGTTCCATGTCATGCCACCCTGTTCTGTACCTTCCCTGTTTTTTTAATCACTTTCTCACAAATATCCTGCAATAAGTAATCATAAAAGAGGAACCTGCATATCCGATGCCGCAGCGCTGCTGCCAGCAGCGCATACTGCAGGGCATCCATGGCGGAATACTGCCTCTTACTCTCTCTTCTCAGAATGCGGATATACCTGTTCGGTATTTTCCGAAAGAAGACATACAATCCATCCACCAGTTTCTTTCTTGTCTGTCGGTCCGACATACGAATACACCATAATGAAAATCTCAGAATCACCCGCATGGCAGGAAAGACCAGCTCTTCCCTGCCCTCTCCCAGATATGCCAGAAGCTCTTCAAACACCGGCAGAATATCCATGCGGCTGCTTCCCGTCTGGGCCGTGGTCTGCGTACTCTCCCCAACCCGGTAATAGAATCCGACAGAAACGCCCATACAGCGATGACACTCGGACAATAAATAAAAGTGCGGACAGACATCTTCCCATTTGATTTTTTCCCGGAAAGAAAAATGTGTCCTTCTGACAAATTCCATGGACAACACTTTCCGGCAGATATTCACCTCAAACTGATACAGTCTTTCTTCCGCTGCCGGTTTTACAATATGTCCGTCCACAGGAAAAATTTGCACAAACAGCTCTTTGTCATACCAGTCGCGCACAGCGTGGCTCTGTTCATGATAAATCACCGGAAGGGTCATAACCATTTCCGGCGGTTCCTCTGCTCCGGCTATCCCGCCAAGAATCCGTTCCACATAATCTGTCATCAGCCAGTCGTCGCTGTCAAGAAAAGACACATAGGCGGTCTCCACCATACGCAATCCTGTATTTCTGGCGCCGCTCTGCCCTTTGTTCGTCTGACAGACATACCGTATCTGATCCGGATACCGGCTGGCATATTTCTGTCCAATCCCGGCCGTCTGATCCACAGATCCGTCGTCTACAATGATAATCCGGTACCTGCCGTCCGTCTGGCCCAGTATGCTGTCAACAGTCCTTCCAAGCGTTTTTTCCGCATTGTATGCAGGAATCACAAATGTAATGGCATATTCCGTTTTCATGCTCTCATAAACTCCAAATAATGTTCCAATACTTTCCCCGGCTCGCCAATCTCTTTTATCTCGCCATTGTGAATCCACAGAACCCGGTCGCACAGCTCCCGCAATGTTTCCACACTGTGCGACACAATAATCACCGTCCGGTTCTGATCCAGAATCAGCGCCTTCATTTTTTCCAGGCTCTTTTTGCGAAACCGCTCATCTCCCACGCTCAGCACCTCGTCCACCAGCATGATATCCGTCTCGAGCATTGCGGTGATGGCAAAAGCAAGTTTAGAATGCATACCACTGGAATAGGTACGCACAGGGCGGTCAATGAACTCTCCGATCTCCGCAAACTCTATGATCTCCTCTATCTTTTCTCTGATCTGTTTCTCCGTGAATCCTAACAGCATACCTGACAATACAATGTTTTCCCTGCCCGTCAGCGTACCCTTAAATCCGACTCCCAGCGCCATGAGAGACACCGAATGTCCTTTTAAATCTATCTCCCCCTCATTCGGAGAAAAAACTCCCGCAATGGAACGCAGCAGCGTAGACTTTCCGCTTCCGTTTCTACCGATGATTCCCAGAATACCGCCCTCTTCCACCGAAAAGGAAACATGTTTTACCGCTTCAAACACAATCTCCCTCTGCTTTTTATGCAGAAAGCTCTTTCGGACACTCGTAGCATTTAAGATTCGGTAATTGATACAGACATCCTTTAACTCAATGGCTTTCTTTTTCTCTACAGCTTCCATAGCTTCCTCTTCCTCTGATGCTAAATCATTTTCACATAAGCATTCTCATTGCGATATATTGTGACGACTCCCATGCTGATCAATACCAGTGAGACCACCGCCCACATCCCCAGCAGCACCCCGTCCGGGGCCTGTCCATAAAGAACCGCGCCGCGCATGGAAGAAATCAAAAACGCAACGGGATTATATTTTTCCATCAATTCCCCGAAAGGTTCAGGGATACGTTTCGCCACATCATAAAAAACCCCTGTCAAATACATCAGCATGGTCAGCACAATCCCGACAACATAAGACAGATCATTTACATAAACCCCGTAATGCATAAAGATACTGCCAAGACCAAAAGTAAATAAAAACAGAACCGCTAAAACCGGTATCATATATAATATATAAACTGTCAAATGTACTCTGAACACAAGCATCATCAAACCAACCACGCCAAAAGAAATCATCATCTTAAACGCGTACACAAACATCCTTGACAGGAGAAGGATAAACTTCGGCATATAGATTTTCGTGATAATCGCCTTGTTACCCCGTATCAGATTGACACTTCCCGATATACATCTGGAAAAAAAACTCCACATCGTCAATCCAATAAAAATAAAAACAGGAAAATACGGTTCTGACGCTTTAAAAACCACGCCAAATATCACCGTATAAATCAACATCATACATACCGGTTCAATCAGCCACCACAGCCAGTCAAGATACGCGTTGGACACCTCCGCGCGAAGATCCGCCCTTGCGGAACGTATGGCGTAGTGAGTATACATTCTGATATCATGAAAAAACTTACCTGTCTCTTTCTTAAGTCCCTGCCGCCCTTCTCCGCCCCCTGTCAGAACACCCACGAAAAAAGGCAGAACCAAAGCCCAGGTACATCCCATGCACAGATACTTGATCTTATAGGACATTGTCATATCATTAAAACGAAGCCCCTGTACACCGCGAATACAGGAAACCGTGACGGTAAAGCTGTTCACCAGAACAAAATAGAAGATGCAAAAGACCGCTTTTTTCTTCCAGGACATCTCCTCCGGGTGCAGAAAAAGATGAATAATCCATGCCAATAAAGGCGGCAGGATCAATATGAAAAGATTAAACATAGGCTGCTCCTTTTTTTATTTCATTCTGCCCTGCATTTTATCCCATATTTTATATACGGCCTCCCTATACTTAAGAGCCGCATCCAGTTTTTCACACAAAAGGGCTAAGGCAAGCGAAGTCGCCAACAGCAGTCCATATGAGACAAAACAGTTATGGTTATAAATAAAAGACATCCCGTATGTCATTCTTATAAAAGTGTGAACCAGGAATATAAAATAGGAATGTCTGCCAAAATAAAAAAGCGCCGGACCCAGAATCGGCGTATCCACCAGATAGCCTGCCGAAAAAATAACGACTGCCAACGGAAAAAAGGCCCAGCATATTTCCCAATATTTTCCGTATGGCAAATAGGTATACAGCCTGTAACCCAGAAATATAAGCGCAATCTCTACCACAAACCAAGCGGCTTTGCTTTTTACATTAATGCAGAAATTCACAATATCATAGTGCGCCGCAATCATACCTGCCTCAAATGCGCACAGAAACATATAAGGATTTGCGCCTCCCAGATAATCCAGCCGAAAGAGCCGCGGCAATACGCCGGTCGCCACAAAAATCAGCCACAGCCGCTCTTTATTGTCAACAAACACAGGCGTCAGTACAATATACAGGATAGCCGCTCCCATATACCACCATGTTTCCAGCATTGTTGCACTTCCAAAGATACTTGACAGCCCCAGAAAATCCAAAACGACATTCAGGCAGCCCTCCCATATGTTATGGTCAAAGTATACTTTGACCGGCCTGCGATCGATGACCATCGTAATGAAAAACGATAACAGAAAGATAAACCAATAATCTGTCATCAGCTTTTTCAGCCGGTTCCCGATCCACTCTGTTTCGACTTTATCTGTTTTTGAATAGTCCAGGTACAGGCCATAGCCTGAAATGATCGCAAACAGGGAAACACATATTTTTGATACCTTTGCGATATTGACCATATTGTATTCGGGAAAGGGAAAAAATGAAGCGTCTACCCCCCCCCTGATTTTCTGATATTGTCAATATCCCAGTAAAGGTGATGCCATAACATCATCAATATGGCAATCCCTTTCACAGATGTGGCCTGTTTCGCTCCAAACCGCCTCATGTCAATTCCGCCTCTGTTAAAGTAGTAACCCTTTTCTTCTGTGATCTTTTGCCCTCTCATCTTCCGCGCTCCTTATCTTTACAGTTTTCCTGATATCCAAAGCATTCTCAAACTCCTGATACGCCTCTTTGTTATATACGTTTACATCAAATTGATAATCCGCAGGCACCCTCCCCTCGATATATGCCTTCAGACCCTCATATATGTCATCCACTCCTTTTCCGATCAGGTACTGCCCGTTATCAGTCGAAACACCGGAAACAGACTCAAAATCTGATACAATAACAGGCATTTGCAGCGCACGTGCCTCATGTACAACCATGGGCTGGCCTTCATGACAGGAAGGCAGCACAAAGCAGTCGCACTGCCGCATAACCGCAAACGGGTTTTTTACATTTCCGGCCAGTACGACGCGCTCCTTCAACTGCAAATTGGAAATCAGCTTTGAGAGTTCACTTTTAAGCGGCCCGCCTCCCAATATGTATAAGTAAACATTGACGCCTTCCAGCGCCAGCCGGGAGACCGCCCGTATCAGATTTTCCTGGTTTTTCTCTTCGGATAATCTGGCCACATTCACAAAAGTACAGGAGGGCCGCCCGTCCGCTTTCTTTTCACGCAGAAGCGGCAGCATTTTAACCTGAATGCATCCGTCGCTGCTAGTTTGATCCACTCTGATGTACTTTTCCCCATTGTATTCACAGATACAGTCCTGCGCCACGCCCTCCTCGATCCGGCTGACGTCTATCATATTTTTTGCATAATGGAACTTTTCCCCGTCACAAAAATGCGAGAGATTTTTTGCGTTGACTTTCATGATATCACTGCTGCATGATATGGCTGCGTCAAAAAAATGATAAATACAAAAGATAGATTCAAGCCAGGGAAATCTCTGCTTCTTCTCGTTCATCATGTCATTGTGCATCCATATTCCTCTCCACGCATGTGTAATCTGGAGAATAAGCAGTGCATAAAACAGGGAATATCCCTCAAAATCTACCGCATAATCAAACACCGCATCGCCATATGCCCTTTTGGTCTCGCGAAAATACATCTTCTGATACGGATTTTTTATGCCGTATTTCATATAGTATTTATGCCGTGTCTGCTCGAAATACGTCATATTGACTGTGGACTCCCGAAGCATGACTCTGACATTGGGATTAATTTTTTCTATCAGTTCCGCTTCATTTCCATTCCCTGCCTCCGTGATCATGAGCGTGACGTCCCAGTCACTGTAATCTATATTATTTAACAGATTTAACAGGGATGTGCTTATCCCGTTTACAAGCATCCTTCCGCGGCTGATCAGTATATTCTTTCTGTCCTTTTTTTCCCTGTGTATGGTATAGCCTTCCTCATGCTCTGCAAATACAATATCCACTATTTTGCGCGAGATATTCTCCTCATGTATGGCATCCGCCCACACAGCCTGCTCATGAACCTGATCCCGATACTTTTCAGCTATGTTTTCTATATCCTGTATCCAGTGTGCCAGCTCGCATATACGATCCGTATATGGGCCCGGCAGTCCGTCTGACGCCATATACATCCCTCTCTGTTTCTTATAACTGTCCGCATCCGGTATATAGAATAAGACAGGTTTTCCTGTTCCGAGAAAATCATAAAAAATACTTGAAAAGTCGCTTATAAGAATATCCGTAACCGCTAAAACTTCATTTGCATCAATCGTTGCAGGGACAAACCATCCCTCTGTCAGCTTATCCTTCGCCAGCTCAAATACTCTCTGATGTACCTTGACCAATATCTGATAGCGGGATACATCAATATATTTCTCCAGCTCCTCCTTAAACTTATAATACACTTCGACTCCCGCATCGGCCATTCCATAGGACTCGCCTTTCCATGTCGGCGCATACAGGATGATACGTCTATCCGGGTCTGCCTCCATGCCGTATCTTTGTAGCTTACCGATGATCTGCTCTCTGGTGAACCGGTTTAAAATGTCAAGTCTGGGATATCCCTCCTCTATGATTTTCCCCTGATACAGGTGTTCCATCTTGTATGATTTCAAATAAATCTGCTTCAAAAACGGGTTGGCCGCTATCATAAAGTCGCTTATCAGCATATTTCTTACAACATTTCCAACTTCTGTTTTGCCGTTTGGCATATCATATCCCAGCGTTTTCAAAGGTATGCCATGCCATGTATTGACATACACCTGTCCCTGTTTTTTAGTATAATAAGCCGGAAAAGTAACATTATTGATCAGATATCCTGCCTTACACAGGTATTTCAGGTAATGCCTGTTTTGATATTCCACAAATTTCACATTTTTATATTCTCTGTATTCCCGGATCAGTTCTGTATGATTTTCAAGTTTATCAAGCACCCAGACATGTTGATACTTCGCGTATTCCGGATTGTGAAGCAGCTCCAGAAAGATGGCATATGGATTACAGACCATCCCGCGCCCAAAGAAGGATTCATACATAACAATTCTTTTATTCACTGGCAGAAACCTGTAATAATACGCATATTTTGTTCTTCTCCCCAAATCGTGATTCTGTAGTATCTCAAAAAGAAGCTGTATCTGATGAACAATACGCTTTCCCCACTTTTTGATAACCTCTTTTATACGGATCATCCCTTTGCCTCCATACTGTTTAAATCTTTTTTAATCTGAGTCGTGGATATCTCCGGCGTCCTTTCCAGATATACAACTTCACAATATTCTTTCAGAAAATCGAACTTTCCTTCCCAGTCATCCCCCATCACGAAAGTGTTTATATGGTACTCTTTCACATCGCTGCGCTTCTGTTCCCAGTTGTTTTCAGGTATGACAAGATCTACATAACGTATTGCCTCCAGAAGCTGCTTTCTCTCCTCATATGTAAAATAGCATTTCTTATGTTTTTCCCTCCAGTTAAACTCATCGCTGGAAAGCACGACTACCAGATAGTCTCCAAGCGCCTTAGCCCGTCTCAGTAAATTGATATGCCCATAATGAAGCAAGTCGAATGTTCCGTAAGTAATAACTCTTTTCATCATTTTCTCCTGTATTTTGGATGCTATAAAAGCGTCATGTATTTGAGGTAAGATTGCCTTTACTGTCATTCGCATGTCCCTGTCCCACACAAATTCCTAACCAATATGCATTATAACTCTTCCGTTCGCTATTATCAATAGCTTTATATAGTCTATATTATCTTTTAGATAGCTATCCAGTGGTTTTCTATTACTCTTGTCATACTGGAACTAAGCGGTATTTCTCTATTTTGAGAATGGAAACCTGCTATTTTCAGGCAAAAAAAAGAGTGTAAGACCCTGTCTCCAACAAAGTCCACACTCCTTATGCCGTCCCTATACCAGCAGCACGGTTCCCTTATTCTGCCATGCCCTGCCAGATTTGGTTTCTTTAACAGCAGCCAGCTTCCTTACCCCATCGCCCTGCAAATCTGCACGATATCATAGCTGCCCACTTTTTTCTGCGCTTCTATGACCTTTTCCACCTCTTCCAGCTCCTCTTCCAGTTCCTCCGCGATGGTTGCGGCAGATTTATTCTTCTGGAGCTTTCTACATACCAGTTTTACCAGTTGCTGCCGCATCCCTTCCTCTCGTCCTTCTTCAATTCCACGCAGCCTGTGATCCTCCCACGCCTTACATACTTTATATCTCTTTTCTCCACTCTCCATAGCCTCCGCTCCTTTCTCCAATACCGCATATTCTTCCGGAATCTTTACTCCCGCTACCACCTCAATCAGCTCCCTCGTATCGCTGTCCATATGGTTATATCTTTCTCTGTTCTGCTCGATAACGCTGCCAAGCGCTTCCTCCTCTTTACTGTACCGTACCACTTCAAACAATTGCCTCAACCCGGTCCTGTACTCCTCAAAAGTATCATGTTCATGACAGTCGTATAAATTAAGCCTGTAGTTAGTAACATATTCCTTCATCTCATCGTCAATATCCAGCAGATCGTACAGGCATCTGGCCCCGTCCCACGGGTGCTCTGTCCCACAATATACCACCAGCGTAATAACCGGTATAAACCGCTCTTCCTTTTCCATTCCTGACAGGAACGCGTCCCGCCTTCCGCCAAGGTCTTTCTCCCTGTCATGTACCGCCCTTTTCCGTTTCCACTGCTTATGATAACTCAAACATTCCGTCAGCATATTCCGCAGGACCATACGGTAATCCACATAGGTCTGGTTTTCCACCGCCAATATATGAAGCAGCCTGCCCCTCCACATGCGTGTCTTGTCTGCAATTGCCTTCACGTTACTCCGTACCCCGGCTTCCTTCCCCAGATAAACCATCTGCGCTTCCGCCGGCTCCAGTTCCTCCGGCTTCACCACCTGTCTTCCGTGAAACAGTGCCCCGTTAATCTGATCTGCGAATCTGACATTGTCGTCAAGATAGTCCGAGTGATACTCATCTGCCTTTCCCATTTCCTGCTTCCTCCCTTATGTCTGATTTCATATAAGGGACTCATTAAAAATAAATGATGTGTCACAGACGTGATATCAGAATTTCAGACTCCCAGATATGTGTGGAATAATCATAGCATACTTAATTTTATTTTGTAAATATGGATTTTCAAATTTTTGAAGCAACAAGTTTTCAATCCTCCCCACTCCCTTTTGCCCTGTTCCTCACAGTGGAAACAATTCCTGTGGCAAAAACTCCCAGCACCAGTAAAATGATCACTGCACCCCATATTTTAGAACGTCTTATCTCCGTTCTCTGCCGCTCTACCTCCTCCACGACAAGCTTCCCTTCTTCTTCCTCGGCCGCAAACTCATCATTCAGCGCTTCTACATTCAGCTCAATCTCAGTCACCTGTTCCATCCGCACATAGCCGGTCAGGTCCTGATATCTGATGCGATACCATCCATCTGCCGTCTCTCCTGTCACATAAATGTTTTCCCCGTCCTGATAGCTGATCACCACAGCCGCAGACTCATCCGGCGTCTCATATGCATCTGCTTCACCCACCGCTTCCACAAAAAGACTGCATTCTGTGATCTCCTCCTGCGTTACTGTCTGATCCGCCCGCACCGGAAACGACGCCATAAGACATAACATAATAACTGCCAAAAATGCCTGCATGACAGCAGTCATATTTCCTCTGCGCCATTCTCCCTTAATCTTCCGCCTCATCTTCTTACCCTTTCCTTTCCTGTTTTTACACGCTGTTTTCTTCTGTTACTCATGTCAGCTCCCCTTTTCTCCGATCCTTGGCTCCTGTTTTCCTCCGCCTCCATTAATATTTTATAAATATATTTTACTATTTCATGTTGCTATTTTCAATAGCATTTGTATGTCAAAAGGTTTTTCTTGTCTTTTTGTGCATTTCCTGACATAATAAGAGCGGGTAATATGGGTGTGAAAACCGGAATCAACTTTTGCCAGAATGACCGCAGCAAAGCTGAGGAGGAAAAGGCAATACCTGGGAGGATCAGATTTATGAACGTCAAAGAATTGACATGGACAAGAAAACCACAGGATTACAAAATAGAAAATGACAGAATTGAAATAGTTACCAAACCATATACAGATTTATGGCAGAGAACCTATTACCATTTTCAAAATGATAACGCCCCTGTCCTGCAAATGCAAACGGAAGAAGAATATTTCAGTTTTGTCGTCAGGACAGAATTTACTGAAAGCCATCACCGGTTTGACCAATGCGGCATTGTCATGTATCTGGACAGCGAAAACTGGCTGAAGGGTTCCGTTGAATATGAAAACGACACCTATCAGCATTTGGGAAGTGTTATGACAAATAACGGGTATTCAGACTGGGCGACCACCGTGATCGACGCTTCGGTCAAATCGATGTGGTACCGATTCAGCCGGAGGGCAGACGACTATTGTATCGAGTGTTCAACGGACGGAACCGCCTTTCAGCAAATGCGCATCTGCCATATGCACAAAGGAGCCGGCAAAATACAGTTTGGCATTTACGCCTGTTCTCCCGAAAACTCCTCTTTTAAGGCGGTATTCTCCAACATGCAGCTCATGGACTGCCAGTGGAAGGCGCATGACGGACAGCAGCCGGACTAAATGGTCTCCCCTTCTATGAAGCGGTGCCGGATAAAAAGGGGCGGCTTTGTCTCCCGGCCTGCCGCCTTATCGTTGATCAGTTCAAACAGCAGGCTAACTGCCGCGCCAGCCACTTCTTCCACTGAATTGGAGATCGTTGTCAGGCGCGGCACTACATAGTCAAGAACGTCGATATTATCAAATCCCATAATGCCATAATCCATTCCCGCCTTCAGGCCTTCCTTTTTCAAATATTTCATAATATCCAGCGCAAACTCATCCGCCGCGCAGATGTAAGCCGTCCTGCCTGAAAAATGCAGCGCTTCTTTTACCTGCTCCAGATAATCCCAGTCAAGCAGGTAAACCGTCTCCACATCTGTTGTCTTTTCCACTGCTTCCTGAAAACCCGCCAGTCTCTCCCGATGCACATAGATATTTCTTTCGCTCTGGTCGTCAATCGGCGGACAGACATAGACCAGCTTTGTATAGCCTTTTTCCAGCACTTTCTCCGCCGCCTGCCTCATCGCCTGTCTCTGGTCGATCCCCACAAAGGGAATGCCGTCCGCAATCTTATTGTCCACAGACACGATCGGGACGTCCAGACTTTCTAAAAACTTTCGGTATTCCCCGCCCTCGTTGACGGAGGAGACAATGATCCCGTCCACATGATAATCCACCAGTCTCGTCAGCTGGTTTTTTTCCGTCTCCTTATCGTTGCCGTGCAATGTAATATTGACAAAATATCCCCTCTTGTTCGCCTCCACGCCGATGGCGCTCAGCATCTGCGCAAAATAACGGTTTTTGACGTCCAGCACCACAACGCCGATATTAAAAGTCTGCCCCTTCACCAGCCCCCTCGCCAAAAGATCAGGCCGGTAACCGTTCTCTCTGGCAACCCGCAGTATCATCTCCTTTGTGTCCGGATTGATTCTTCCGGTTCCGTCATGTAAAGCACGATGTACTGTCGTCCGCGACACACCGCATATCTGTGCCAGATCTTTTGTCGTAATTCCCATATGGCTGCTCCTCATATACAATGCCTGGTTATTTTTTCCATTGTAGCATTTTTTATGAAAAACATCATCTGTTTTCTTTCAGACGGCGGCAAACTTTGGTTATGTATCCTTTCATCCCGATATCACTGGCGAAATTCCACATCTGGATTGTATTTTTTGAAAATGAATACTATAATGATGGTAAAGTTATCAGGAATGACCGATAACCTAAATGAGCAAAGGGCAGTGACAGGATGGATACATTTAGAGACATAAAACTGAACAATGATATTGTGGAAAAAATAAAAACAGAAGCACCTGATATGGTCAGAAAATTTATGGAAAAGGATCTTGTAAAAATGATTTTGTATGGATCATGTGCAAGGGGCGATTTTAAAGAAGATTCTGATGTGGATATAGCGCTTCTTACAAAAGGAAACCGAACGGATTCCTGGAAATATAATGATAAAATCGATGAAGTTGCAACAGAACTTGCATTGAAATATTTTGCAATCGTAAATTTTGTTCTTCTTCCTTATAATGAATTTGAAGAAAAAAAGAGTTGGTACGGCTATTTTAAGAATATTGATAAGGAAGGAATAAAGCTGTATGGATGAAAAAGATTTTATGGTAGCTGGCTTTAGTTCGCCCAGATCTTCATTTTATACATCAGGGAAATACGGTTTTTACGAAAACTGATTATCAGGAAATTGCCAAGGCAGATCGTATAAGAAATGCCTCCGATTATGATGATTTTTATATTGTGAATAAAGAAGAGACAAAAGCCCTTCTTGAATTTGTGAAAGTCTTTCTTGAAAAAACAGTGCATTATATCAATCAGACAACGAGAGTATAAAATAAAGTGCGTAAGTTTGTTATCGACAACTTACGCACTTTATTTCACGCCCTATTGTCTGTATCCTTCAAATAATTGAAGTTCTTTAAGATGCACAATTTTACTACCGATGCTCCGATATCGGTAACAAAATTGCGCATCTGAAAAACACCGTAAAATGGGCACATCACCCCAATAGTTAATGCATAGTTTAAAGATAGCATTCAGCGTAAATTGAGGGATAACAAGTGTAAGTAAAATCGCGAGATGTTTTGTGCTTTCTTGTCTATTATCAAATTAAATATTTGTTTTTTAATGAAAGAACATTATGAATGCAAAAATTATGGGAGCTCAAAAAAAGCGCAGCGCATATAAAAATAGTATAAAAT
>CAMQTN010000081.1 GCA_947037115.1 uncultured Lachnospiraceae bacterium | reverse complement strand
ATGTTAAGCCGATCTGAGAAAGGAGGTTGACTGTGGAAAAAGCATATTCAGACAAGGCGGTTTCCGACCTGGCGGAGCTTTATAAAATATTCGGAGATCCCACCCGGATCAGAATTTTGTATGCCATGTTGGATCAGGAGCTGTGCGTCAACGATATTGCCGGGCGTCTGCAGATGAGCCAGTCCTCTGTCAGCCACCAGTTGAGAATCCTGAAAACCTCGAAGCTGGTAAAAAGCAGAAGAGAAGGAAAATCCATTTTCTATTCTCTGGACGACGAGCATGTAAGCGCCATTCTCAGTATGGGTATGGAACACATTATGGAAGGAAGGGGAGATCGAATATGACAAAGACGTATAAGATTGAGGTGGACTGTGCAAATTGCGCAGAGAAGATGCAGGAGGCCGCAAAAAAGACTGCAGGCGTTGCGGAGGCGACCGTGAGCTTTATGACGCAGAAAATGAAAGTGGAGTTCGCTGAAGGCGCGGATGAAAAGAGTGTGATGGAGCAGGTTTTGAAGGCTTGCCGGAAAGTTGAGCCCGACTGTGAAATCGCGCTGTAGGGACTGTTTTCAGACAATCGAATCAGGAAAAGAGATAAAAACAGGGTCAGGCCGGATGTTTGACCCTGTTTTTATCTCTGTATCCCGTAATGTACTAATGTATGTTTCCGGGATATTCCGGGTTCTTCCAAAAAGAAAAGGTTGACGAAAAGAGCGGAAATCATTACTATGTTTAAATAGAGGCTTTATGAATTTTTATACATTCGGAGGATATGGGTTTTGACAAAATACAAAATGATGGGTTTTTGCCTGTTTCTTGCCTTTTTTCTCACCGCCTGCGGACAGGATGAAGCATTGACTGCCTATCAGGAGGACATGAACACTTTCTTTGAACAGGCGGCAGAGTACAATGACAGGATGAATGCCATTGACCGTAATTCGGATACGGCTGTTACGGAACTGCTGGGATATCTGGATGCGTTTGCGGAGGATATCGAATGGATGGCAGGCCTTGAAGTGCCGGAGCAGTTCTCGGCGGTGGAAAGTCTTGCGGATGAGGCTGATGAAAACATGAAGGAGGCGGTGGCTCTTTTCCATGCGGCTTACGACGGGGAATCTTTTGATGAACCCTCCGAGCAGGCGGCTCTCGAGTATTATGACAGGACAAACGTGCGTCTCCAGTACATTATAACGATCCTGCACGGAGAGATCCCCGAAGGGGAGGGGGTTACCTACACGGAGGAGAATGCCCTTCTGGGCGGCGGTTACCTGAATAAGGAGGATGAGGATACAGAGGAGCCAGAAGATACGCAGGAGACGGGCGCAGAAGGGACGGACACGGAAGACGGGGAGGAAGTGCCGGAGGATGACTTTGACACGGATGATACGGTGTTCTATGTCGACCCGTCAGAAGAAAATGGTGGAGATTGATTATGAACAAACAGGAATTTCAGGCGTTGCTTAAGGACCGGCCCATCTTTCTGGATGGGGCTACGGGGTCCAATCTGCAAAGGAGAGGGATGCCCACGGGGGTATGTCCGGAGCAGTGGATTCTGGAGCACAGGGAAATCATGATAGCGCTGCAGAGAGAATTTGTAGACGCCGGCAGCCAGATTGTCTATGCGCCCACCTTTACGGCCAATCGGATCAAGCTGAAAGAATATGGTCTTGAGGGGCAGATCGCACAGATGAATCATGATCTGGCAGCACTCTCCAGAGAGGCTGTGGGCAGTAAGGCTTATGTAGCCGGAGACCTGACCATGACGGGAGAACAGCTTGCCCCTGTGGGAAAGCTTGATTTCGAGGAGCTGGTCGATGTTTATAAAGAGCAGATCCGGTATCTGGTGGAAGCCGGGGTGGATCTGTTGGTGATAGAGACGATGATGAGCCTGCAGGAAACCAGAGCGGCGGTGATCGCGGCGAAGGAAGTCTGTGATCTGGCCGTGATGGCTACACTTACCTTTGAGGCGGACGGAAGAACGCTCTTTGGCACGGACGCCGTGACGGCGGCAGTCGTACTGGAAAGCCTCGGCGTGGCGGCGGTGGGCACGAACTGCTCCACCGGGCCGGATCGGATGGTGGAGACAGTGCGGCGCATGGCGGAAGTGACTTCCATTCCCATCATTGCCAAACCCAATGCCGGGCTCCCTTCTCTGGACGCGGATGGGAATACAGTATACGATATGGAAGCCGATGTGTTTGGCCGTCATATGCGCGATCTTGTTCTGGCAGGAGCCTCCGTCGTCGGCGGCTGCTGCGGCACCACACCGGATTATATCCGGGCTTTAAAGTCGTCTGTAGGAGATATACGGCCCGTGGAGCGGAGGAAACCCTCAAAACGGTTTCTGACCAGTGAGCGGCAGACCATCGCTTTCGGCCTTGAGGATAACTTTATTATTGTTGGAGAGCGTATCAACCCTACAGGAAAGAAGAAACTGCAGGCGGCACTGAAAGAGGGCTCCATGGAGCTTGTGACAGAGTTTGCCGAGTCTCAGGAAGCCTGCGGCGCAGGAGTCCTGGATGTGAATATGGGCATGAGCGGCATCGATGAGAAGGCCATGATGTTAAAGGCTGTGGAGACGGTGAGCGGCGTCACGGGCCTGCCCCTGTCCATTGATTCCAGCCATGTGGAGGTTTTGGAGGCGGCCCTTCGCAGATACCCGGGCCGTGCGCTGATCAATTCCATCTCCTATGAAAAGGAAAAAGTGGATGCGCTGCTTCCCATCGCGAAAAAGTATGGGGCCATGTTCATTCTGCTCCCGTTGTCTGACGAGGGACTGCCGAAGGATCTGGATGAAAAGATCCGCATCATAGAGACCGTGCAGGAGAGGGCTTATGCTCTTGGCCTGACAAAGGAGGACATTGTGGTGGACGGGCTGGTGGCTACCGTGGGCGCTAATAAAAATGCCGCCCTGGAGACGCTTGAGACGATCCGCTACTGTAAAGAGAAAGGGCTTGCGACCATCTGCGGACTGTCCAATATTTCCTTCGGTCTGCCGGAGAGAAGCTTTGTGAACGCTGCCTTTCTCACCATGGCCATCCGCGAGGGACTTACCATGGCCATCGCCAATCCCTCTCAGGAACTTCTGATGAGCTGCGCCTTTGCCTCGGACCTGCTCTTAAACAAAGAGAATGCGGATATCCGATATATTCAGCTGATGGATGCAGTGCGTGAGAAGCGGGAGGCGCTTGGAGAAACAGCGCGGAAAGAGACGGGCATCCGCATGAACCAGCCGGTGAAGGAGACAGCGGCTCTGACGCCTGCCGACAGGCTCCGGGCCGACGTCCTGAAGGGTAACCGGGACAGCATTGTGGAGAATACCAAAAAGGCGCTTGCGCAGGGAATGGAGGCAAAGGTTATTCTGGATGAAACGCTTCTTCCTGCCATAAACGAAGTGGGAGAGCTGTTTGATAAGGGGAAATATTTTCTGCCCCAGCTGATCGCCAGCGCAGAGGCCATGAAGGCGTCCATCGAGTACATGGAACCAATTCTGTTACAGGCAGACACCGGCGAAAACATGCCGACTGTGGTGATTGCCACGGTGGAGGGCGATATCCACGATATTGGAAAAAATCTGGTGGCGCTTATGCTTAAAAATTATGGCTTCCATGTGATCGATCTGGGTAAGGATGTACCCAAGGAAAAGATTATCGAGGCGGCAAGAAAACATCATGCGCAGGTGATAGCGCTCTCCGCGCTGATGACTACCACCATGCAGCAGATGCGCCATGTGATCGACTACGCGAAAAAGCAGCAGGTGAAGGCCAAAATTATCGTGGGCGGCGCAGTCATCACACAGGAGTACGCGGACGAGATCGGCGCGGACGGTTACTCCAAAGACGCGGCAGAGGCAGTGAAACTGACAAAGAGAATCTTACAAATAGAAGAGTAGAGAGGATAGACTATGATAGGTGCAGATGCAATTGTAAAATGTCTGGAGGCGGAGGGCGTCGATTATGTGTTCGGCTACCCGGGTGTGGCTATATGCCCCTTCTATAACAGTATTCTGGAGTCCGATATCCGCACGATCCTGATTCGTACAGAGCAGAATGCGGCTCATGCGGCCAGCGGTCTTGCAAGGGTTTCCGGGAAGGTCGGCGTGTGTGCAGTGACTTCCGGCCCCGGCGCCACTAATCTGATCACGGGCATTGCCACCGCTTTTGCGGACAGCATTCCGCTTGTCTGCATTACCGGTCAGGTAAACAGCGAACTGCTGGGTTCCGATGTATTTCAGGAGGCAGATATCACAGGGGCGGCGGAGTCATTTGTCAAATACAGCTATCTTGTGAAGAATGCGGCGGATATCCCGCAGATTTTCAAGGAGGCTTTCCATTTGGCATCCACGGGCCGAAAGGGGCCTGTGCTCATTGATATTCCCATCGATGTGCAAAATGCCCCTGTCGGAAAGTTTAAATATCCGGAAGAGGTGAACATGCGCACCTATAAGCCCACGGTGAAGGGAAATATGGCCCAGATCAAGAAGGTTGTGAAGGAGCTGGATAAGGCAAAGCGGCCCCTCATCTGCGCCGGAGGCGGTGTGCTTTTGAGTCAGGCGGAAGGGGCTCTCCGGGCTTTTGCTGAGAAACATCAGATTCCTGTAGTCTCCACCATGATGGGAATCGGCGCCATGCCCACAGAACATCCGATGTATTATGGCATGGTGGGAAATAATGGGAAACCCTACGCCAACCGGGCCATGAATGAGTCCGATCTGCTGCTTATGGTGGGGGCCCGTGTGGCTGACCGGGCGGTCAACCAGCCCGACGTGATTACGGAGAACAAGGTGCTCGTCCACATTGACGTGGACCCTGCGGAGATCGGTAAAAATGTAGGGCCTGCGATTCCTCTGGTAGGAGACGCGAAGCATATTTTTGAGGATATGGAGACGGAGGATTTCTCCTGCGACCATAAAGAGTGGCTTCAGACACTTGACGCTTACCGCGACACCATGCAGCCTGTGCGCAGGCCCAATCCCGCTTATGTGGATCCGGCGGCCTTTATCACACAGTTGTCCAGAGCCATGGAGGAGGATGCCGTCTATGTGGCGGACGTGGGGCAGAACCAGATCTGGTCCTGTGGATATCACATCGTAAAAAAAGGACGGTTTCTCACCACCGGCGGTATGGGAACCATGGGATATTCCATTCCGGCGGCCATGGGCGCGAAGCTGGCAGACCCGAAACGTCAGGTGGTGGCGGTCTGCGGGGACGGCTCCTTCCAGATGTCCATGATGGAGCTTGCCACCATGCGGCAGTTTGATGTGCCCGTCAAGATTGTTGTGCTGAAAAATAATTATCTTGGCATGGTGCGGCAATATCAGCATTATACTTACAAGGATAATTACTCTGTGGTAGATCTGTCGGGCAGCCCGGATCTTTCTAAACTCTCGGAGGCCTACGGCCTGCGGTTTATGAGGCAGGACAGCATGGAAGGCATGCAGGAGACAATCCGTGCCTTTTTGGAGAAGGATGAATCGGTGCTTTTGGAGTGTCTGATTGATCCTATGGATCTGGTTTAAATAGGAGGGTAACGTGAAAAAAATATATTCTGT
This sequence comes from uncultured Lachnospiraceae bacterium, assembly GCA_947037115.1. Classification (GTDB taxonomy): domain Bacteria; phylum Bacillota; class Clostridia; order Lachnospirales; family Lachnospiraceae; genus UBA3282. The sequence goes on along the minus strand of CAMQTN010000081.1, from coordinate 10,316 downwards.
ATTGGTAGAAAACAGATCAGGCGTGCTGTGCAAAGTGGCCGGCCTTTTTTCCAGAAGATGTTTCAATATTGAATCCCTTGCGGTGGGGGAGACGGAAGATACGACCGTATCCCGCATGACTGTGGTGAGCAGCGGGGATGAGCGGACAATCGAGCAGATCGAGAAGCAGCTCAACAAAAAGATCGACGTGATCAAGGTAAAAACCTTTGACGAGCCTGCCAGCATAAGCCGTGAGCTGATGCTGATGAAAGTAAAATACAACAAGAACAACAGACGGGACATTATGGAGACCTGTGATATCATGCATGCAGACATTGTCGACATGTCAAAGAATATGTTCATCATCCAGATCTGTGACGTGCCGGAGCGGATCAGGCTTTTTATCAGCATGATGAAGGGTGTGAGTATTGTGGAGCTGGCCCGCACGGGAACGCTTGCCCTGCAGAAGTGTCTGGAGGCGGAAGAACCGCAGGGGTGAGGAGACGCCTTCCCTGACGATGCAGTTGACTTTTTCATTTTAAGTTGCTACAATTATTGACAGTGTTTATGCCGAAGAGTTATGGAAAGAAAGGTGTGATTGCATGCAGAAAAAGGTTTTTCAGTTATTGGTTGATAATACGTCTGGTGTTCTGAGCCGTATTGCAGGCCTGTTTTCCAGACGCGGTTACAATATAGACAGTATTACCGCAGGTGTGACGGCAGATCCGCGGTATACCCGCATTACCATTGTCACCTCCGGGGACGATGAAATCCTGGAGCAGATCGAGAAACAGGTGGCTAAGCTTGTGGATGTAAGGGATATCAAGGAATTGAGGCCCGGTGAGAGTGTTTACAGGGAACTTGCGCTGATCAAGGTCAGGGTACAGTCCCCCAGAGACCGTATTGATATCTTTGCGGTGGCGAACGCATACCGTGCGGACCCCGTCGATGTATCCCCGGGCAGCATTACCATTGAACTGATCGGTGATCAGGATAAGATCGATGCTTTCCTCGCTGTTTTGGACGGCTATGAGATTTTGGAGGTTGCCCGTACCGGCATTGCGGGACTCAGCCGCGGCGTGGAGCATGTTACTTATTTATGATAAAACCGACAGGACGCAATCGTTAGCTCAAGGGACAACCCTTTCAGTTATACAGTATTTCAATATCTTACAAACTATTTTCAGATGGAGGAAATGTAAAATGGCAAAAATTTTCTATCAGGAGGACTGTAATTTATCCCTTTTGGATGGCAAGACTATCGCAGTCATCGGCTATGGCAGCCAGGGACATGCACATGCCCTGAATGCGAAGGAGTCCGGCTGTCATGTGATTATCGGTCTCTACGAGGGTTCCAAGTCCTGGGCAAAGGCTGAGGCACAGGGATTCGAAGTATACACGGCGGCTGAGGCGGCTAAAAAGGCGGATATTATCATGATCCTCATCAACGATGAGCTGCAGGCGTCTATGTACAAGAAAGACATCGAGCCGAACCTGGAGGCTGGCAATATGCTGATGTTTGCGCACGGTTTCAACATTCACTTTGGCTGTATCGTACCGCCCAAGGATGTGGATGTAACCATGATTGCTCCCAAGGGGCCCGGACATACGGTAAGAAGCGAGTATCAGGCCGGCAAGGGCGTTCCCTGTCTGGTAGCCGTTCATCAGGATGCGACAGGCAAGGCGCAGGATATGGCCCTCGCTTACGCACTGGCAATCGGCGGCGCAAGGGCAGGCGTTCTTGAGACCACTTTCAGAACAGAGACCGAGACAGACCTCTTCGGTGAGCAGGCTGTTCTGTGCGGCGGTGTATGCGCACTCATGCAGGCAGGTTTCGAGACTCTTGTTGAGGCTGGTTACGATCCGAGAAACGCATATTTCGAGTGTATCCATGAGATGAAGCTGATTGTTGACCTGATCTATCAGTCCGGCTTTGCAGGCATGAGATATTCCATTTCCAACACCGCTGAATATGGCGATTATATTACCGGTCCCAAGATCATTACCGAGGACACAAAGAAGGCTATGAAGAAGATCCTCTCAGACATTCAGGACGGTACTTTTGCAAAAGACTTCCTGCTTGACATGTCTTCCGCAGGCGGTCAGGTACACTTCAAGGCGATGCGCAAGCTGGCTTCTGAACACCCTGCAGAGGTTGTTGGCGAGGATATCAGGAAGCTTTACAGCTGGAACGGCGAAGACAAGCTGATTAATAACTGATAAGTCAGTTATACTGATTAAAAGTTGAGATATGTTAAAAAAGGGCATTCCGCTGAGAATATCGGCGGGATGCCTTTTTAGAAATGTTTTTTATAGATATTCCTTAGAAAATATTAAGAACTGATTACGGTTTCTGTTAAGATTCTTCGGGTATGATGGAACAGTACCATCCGGAAAGCGGCAAAATGGATTCCGGGTGTGCACTGCGATTTAGATGAAAAACTCATGAGGGGACTTGAAAATGGAAAAAGAGACATATCATATTCTGATCGTTGAGGATGATAAGGATATCCGGGAGGGAATAGAAATCTATCTGAAAAATCAGGGTTACACGGTCTTTCAGGCAGCCGATGGAATTGAGGGCCTTGCGGTTATGAAAAAGGAGACCATCCATCTTGCCATTGTGGATGTGATGATGCCGCGGATGGACGGTATCAGTATGGTGATACGGATGCGGGAATTAAACTATGAATTTCCGGTGATTATGCTTTCTGCAAAATCGGAGGAAGTGGATAAGATCATGGGGCTCAATATGGGAGCGGACGACTATGTGACGAAACCTTTCACAACCATGGAGCTTTTGGCCAGGGTAAACTCTCATCTGAGACGGTATGGCCGTTTTCTGGAAATGAAGGACAGTCAGAGCAGGGAGTTGGAGCGGGAGAAAATTTATACGTCCGGCGGTCTGGAGGTACATGAGGACACAGTGGAGGTGTTTCTGGACGGGAATCCTGTGAAACTTACCCCTACGGAGTTTAAAATCCTTCTGCTCTTAATCAAGAGCCCGGGACGGGTCTTCTCGGCGGAGGAGATTTATGAGAGGGTCTGGAACGAGCAGGCGATCAACACGGATACAATCATGGTGCATGTCAGAAAAATCCGGGAAAAGATTGAGATCAATCCCCGGGAGCCAAAATATTTAAAGGTGGTGTGGGGAGTTGGGTACAAAATCGAAAAACAGTGACGGCAGAAAAGAAAAAAGACAGGGGATGGCGGTAAGTTATTTGGCGGCTTTTATCCTGGTTACTGCGTCTTCTCTGATCTTTTTGTCGCAGTATCCGAATTTCAAGGCGCGTGTGACCGTCGAAGATCCGGACATTCTCTCAGGCAGCGAGTTTACCCATGAAATCTATCAGGCAAACACGGTGCTCTACAAGCAGATGCTTGAGGCGGCTGGCGGGAATACGATCGATTTTCATGACGTTTATCTGACGGCGGAGGAAGAGCCTGCGCCAGATTACGACATGTATTTTGATTTCGGAGATGATACGCCCTTTTCCTATGCCGGAGAGTATCTGGATGATCTGCTGGAGGACTGGGACATATCTTTTAATAGTGATCTTGCCGCAAAGCTGGATTACAAAATCATTGGTTCTGACAGTCAGATTTCCTTTGCCAACACCGAGCGTGATCTGCTGCTCCTTGGAACGGAAAATGTGGACCGTGAACTGAATGCATATTATCCTTACTACATCAAACTCAATTTTGACGCAGAAGGCCGTCTCGCCCAAGTGTGGGCGAGGGGTGAGGATGTTGACGCGCTGATCACGAAGATACAGAGTGTGATGAAAAGCCGTTATCTGGAACGAAGCCTTTATGAAAGACTTTCCTACAGTTCCTATGCGGATGTGAATTGGGAGGATGACATATATTATTACGGCGACGGCGATTACAGTAAGGTGAAGCGGACCCGTCTGAACGTGGCGAATACGCCCCGAAACTGTACCATCTGTTATGCGCTGACAGGAGAACAGCTTGCGGAGGTGAAGGCGTCCTCCCGCGTTTTTCTCTCCATGCAGTCTGTCGGAAATTATTATAATATCGGCGTTCAGGAGCTTTTTCGCATGATCCTTCTGGTTCTCGGAATGACGGCCCTGATTCTGCCTTTCTGGAAAAAGTATCATCTGCACGAAAGGTTGTTTCCGTTCCTTCATTTTGAGACGATTGCCATACTGCTTTTCTGCGGATTCAGCGTAACAGGCGAGTTGTCTGCAAGCCTTGTCATGTACAGCATTTCAGAGAGGTGGGATTACAGTTTCGCATACATGCTGCGTTCTGTTTTGCCGGTACTTTCCGAAGAACTGTCGCAGGGGATCGTCATGGCGGGAAATTTCTTTCTTCTGATGATCGTTTTTTCACTGTGGTTTCTCCTTCTGACGGCGCTCGGTCAGGTTTATGTGCTTGGTATCAGAAATTATTGCAGGAAACGCTGTTTTTTCTATCGGCTCTTTCGCCGCTGGCGCATTCTTGTCAGGAGAAAAAAGGCGCGGTTCAATCGGGCGTTCGAGCATATGGATCTGGAACGGGACATGAATATACCGCTCCTGAAGCTGATCGCGGTCAATTATCTGATTATTGCCCTGCTCAGTGTATTCTGGATTTTGGGCGTGTTCCCGCTTGCGGTGTATTCGGTCTGGCTCTACTTTTTCCTGCGAAAACGTATCCGCATTGTGCAGGAAAAGTATGCCTGCCTGCTGGATGCTACCCGTTCCCTGGCAGACGGAAATTTACAGACAGAGTTTGGGGGAGACTGGGGAATGTTTGAATCTTTCAAAGAAGAGCTCTCGGAGATTCAGACCGGCTTCTCCAGCGCGGTTGAGGAGGAAGTCAAGAGCCAGCGCATGCGCACAGAATTAATCACCAATGTGTCCCATGATCTAAAGACGCCTCTCACGGCTATGATTACCTACATTGACCTTATGCGGGAGGATGGGGTGACAGAAAAACAGCGGGAAGAATATCTGAAGGTATTGGAAAGAAAGTCGCTGCGCCTGAAAGCGCTGATCGAGGATCTCTTTGAAGTGAGCAAAGCAAGCAGCGGCAGCGTGACCTTCCAGACGGAGAAGGTGGATATCTGTAATCTGGTAAGGCAGGTCTGCCTGGAATACGAGGATAAGGCAGAAGAGGCGGATCTGACCTTCCGTTTCACGATTCCGGAAAAGAAGCTGTTCCTTATGCTGGACGGGGAGAAAACCTGCAGGATATTTGACAATCTGTATGGCAATATCATCAAGTATGCCATGCCTCACACAAGAGTTTATGTGACCGTGGAAGAGAAGGCTGACGAAGTTTTCATTTCACTGAAAAATATCTCAGGTTCGGAGTTGAATGTACCGCCGGAAAATCTGACGGACCGCTTTGTCCGGGGGGACAGTGCAAGAAGCACCGAGGGAAGCGGGCTGGGACTGGCCATCGCCAGAAGTTTTGTGGAATTGCAGGGAGGGAGAATGCAGCTTGAGGTGGACGGGGATTTGTTTAAAGTTACGCTGGTCTGGAAGAAAATATAAGGCCGCAGACCGGATATCAGATCTGATTGGCACATGATCCGATCAGATAAAAGGATTGCATTTTTGAAAAAGTCATATTATAATGCATGTTTGGAATATACTGTATGGTGCAAAATATTCGGCACCGTTGTTCCGATGAAGGACTGTGTGAACGGAAAATATTTTTTGCACAGAAAAGAGGAAAATTGTGAACAGAAAAAAATTCTTAAAACATGCAGTGAAAAAAGCAGTTGCAGCCTTACGTGTCATCCTGATACCGGCGCTTTTGTTAAGCAGCCGCCATACATCGATGAATGTACAGGCAGTCTGCGAGACGCCGGCACAGACGGAAGACATAATGGAACAAGCCCAGCCGGAGATGGCGCCGGAAGAAGCTGTGCAGATGCCGGAAGAGGGCGCGGCGGAAGAGATACAGCCGCAGACAGAAGTCCCACAGGAGGAGGCGTTGGCGCAGACAGAGGAAGCGGTAGAAGAGACGCCGGCGCAGACAGAGGAAGCGGTGGAAGAGACGCCGGCACAGACAGAAGAGGCGGCGGCAGTCCTGTCTGTTACAATGGTAGGTGATTCTGTCATGCTGGGAGCTTCACCGTCGATTCTTGGAATGCTGCCGGACTGTGTGATTGACGCGAAGGTATCCAGACAGGTGATTCAGGCGGACAGTGTCCTGGATTCTCTGGAACAGCAGGATTTAATAAGGCAGACCGTTGTAATTGCACTTGGGACAAACGGCCCGTTCAGTACAGAGAAAGGGCAGGAAATTATTGACCGGCTGGGAAGCGGCAGGACGATTTACTGGGTTACCGCTTACGGAAGGGATCTTAGCTGGCAGGAAGAGTCCAATGCAACCATCCGTCAGCTCGCGGAAAATAATGAGAACGTTCATATCATTGACTGGGCACAGGCCGTTTCCGGACATGCGGAATGGCTTTGTTCAGACGGCATCCACTTAAGCGCTGAAGGCAGGGGCGCTTATGCCGGCATTATTTTGGGAGGCCTTTCATAGCAAAACCGGCCTGCCTTCTGTACGGATGCCTGAAAATGTGATACAATAGACGCAGACTCAGCAGTCTGCGTCTCAAATATTTCTTCGTAAAATTTGCTGGCATTGCGAAAGATGACAGCTTTTGAGATTTGATATAACAGACGCAGATTCGATAAATAAGGAGGAGGAACAGCAGTATGGGAATGACAATGACGCAGAAAATTCTGGCGGCACACGCCGGTTTAGATAAGGTGGAGGCCGGACAGCTCATAGAGGCCGATCTGGATCTGGTGCTCGGCAACGACATCACCAGCCCTGTGGCGATTCACGAGATGGAAAAAATGAAGGTGGACGGTGTGTTTGACAGGGACAAGATCGCGCTGGTGCCGGATCATTTTGTGCCCAATAAAGATATTAAGTCTGCAGAGCACTGCAAATGTGTCCGCGAGTTTGCGAAGAAAAACGAGATTACCAACTACTTTGAAGTGGGACAGATGGGGATTGAACATGCCCTTTTGCCGGAGCAGGGTCTGACTGTTGCAGGCGACGTCATTATCGGCGCTGACTCCCACACCTGTACTTACGGTGCGCTGGGCGCCTTCTCCACGGGGGTTGGCAGCACGGATATGGCGGCAGGTATGGCAACGGGCAAGGCCTGGTTTAAAGTGCCGTCCGCTATCAGATTTAACCTGACGGGCAAGCCTGCCGAGTGGGTCAGCGGCAAGGACGTGATCCTGCACATCATCGGCTTGATCGGCGTGGACGGCGCGCTTTACAAATCCATGGAGTTTGTGGGCGACGGGATAAAGAACCTGACCATGGACGACCGTTTCACCATCGCCAATATGGCCATTGAGGCCGGCGGTAAGAACGGCATTTTCCCGGTGGACGAGCTTGCCGTTTCCTATATGAAAGAGCATTCACAGAGAACCTATACGGTATATGAGGCAGATGCGGACGCGGTGTACGACGAGGAGTACACGATTGACCTTTCTGCCCTTCGTCCCACGGTTGCCTTTCCCCATCTGCCGGAGAACACAAAAACGATCGACGAAATCAATGAGGACATTGCCATCGATCAGGTGGTGATCGGCTCCTGTACCAACGGGAGACTGGACGACTTAAGAATTGCGGCGAAAGTATTGAAGGGAAGGCGTGTGGCGGAAGGGATGCGCTGTATCGTGATTCCTGCGACACAGGCGATCTATTTGCAGGCCATGGAAGAGGGGCTTCTCAGGATATTTATCGAGGCGGGGGCGATTGTCAGCACACCTACCTGCGGGCCATGTCTTGGCGGTTATATGGGCATCCTCGCGGAAGGAGAGCGCTGTGTATCCACTACCAACCGTAATTTTGTGGGACGTATGGGACACGTAAATTCGGAAATATATCTGGCAAGCCCCGCTGTTGCGGCGGCCAGTGCGGTGACGGGAAAGATTTCCTGTCCCTGCCAGTTTACACAGAAATAACAGCGTTGCAAAGAACCAGATCATAAAGGAGGAGACTATGCAATCAGCAAAAGGAACGGTTTTTAAATATGGAGACAATGTAGATACGGATGTGATCATCCCCGCGCGCTATCTGAATTCTTCTGATCCTGCGGAACTTGCGCAGCACTGCATGGAGGATATCGACAAGACCTTTATCGAAAAAGTAAGCAAAGGCGATATTATCGTGGCGACCAAAAATTTCGGCTGCGGTTCCTCGAGAGAGCACGCGCCCATCGCCATCAAGGCGGCCGGCGTCAGTTGTGTGATCGCGGAGACCTTCGCCAGAATCTTTTACCGCAACGCCATCAACATCGGGCTTCCCATTGTGGAGTGTCCTGAGGCGGCCGAAGCCATTGAGGCGGGAGATACGGTGGAAGTGGATTTTGATTCCGGCGTAATCACGGACGTCACCAAAGGGACGACCTATCAGGGGCAGGCATTCCCGGAGTTTATGCAGAAAATTATTGATGCGGAAGGATTGGTCAATTATATCAACGGCACACAGAGTCAGGCCGATTCATGAAAAGCAGACTGTGAACAGGGGAAGCGAGTATGATTTACAGAGTCGGGGACGGCGACAATCCAGCCTATGACTACAGTAGTCAATTAAAGCCCGCCAAAAACGCGGAGAGCCAGGAAAAGTTCAGTCTGGACCGACAGAAAGAGCAGGCTCTCCCGGAGAAAAAAGAGGAAAAGGGCGAAGACAAAAAACTGCATGAGAAACCCGGCGTCGATATCAGGAAGCAGGGAGTCCGACTGGAGTTGTCCGGCAAAGGCGAAGTTGGGCGCGAACAGGAGAGAGAATCCGCTCAAAAGACCGAAAAACAGGGCGGGCAGTCCGGCTCCATGCTTGTATTTTTCAGGAGTCTGCTGCAGTCGGTCAGGGATTTTCTCTATAAGATCTGGAATGAGTCGCCTGAAGAGACAGTCATTTCGGAAGATGTGACCCCCGAGGAAGCGGAACGCTACACGGAGGAGTATTATAAACTTAAGGGAATTGACCGGGGTGCGGCCGAAAAAGACGCCGCCGCAGTCACGCCGGAGCAGGAAGCCGATTTAAAGGCCAGAGAAGCCGAGAGGGATGAAAAAATCCGCAAACAGCTTCGCTCCGGGAATCTGGAGCAGGTGATCAGTCTGCTTACGGATGACGGCAAACGGTCGGTTGCCAAAAATTCCACGCTTTTAACTTATTATGACAAGAGCGGAAAACTGACACAGATAAACGCATCTGACAGAGAACGGATTTTGCATGGCGACCGCAATGTAAGAAAATTATAGCAGATCGCGTGGTGAACACGCGATCAATTACAGTATGACGGCATTCTTGCCGTTTCTCTTACCACAGTAGAGGTTGTAGTCGGCGCGGGTAATCGTGTCCTCCACAGCCTCATTGTTATTGTGGAGCGCAATGCCCAGCGTGAGGGAACAGTGAATCCATTTTTCATTCAGGTCAAATACACGGTTTGCCACATTTCTGCGAATGTTCTCCGCAATGCGGAAGGAGCTTTCCTCCGAGGCGTTGTTAAGCAGAATCAGAATTTCTTCCCCGCCCCAGCGGCAGACATATCCCTGCTCCTTCACCTGTTCGGTAGTAATGCCGGCAACGCCTTTCAAAACCACATCACCGAAATCATGTCCATAGGTATCATTTACTTTCTTGAAATCATCAATATCGCACATGATCAAAGCAAAATTGGATTCCGTCTCCACTGCCTGAGAGAGAAAAATATCCATACTCCGGCGGTTGTAGAGCCCTGTCAGAGGATCAGTGCTGGCAAGTTTATCCAGAATCGCATTCTGGTGTTTGAGCTGATTGCTGGAAAGTCTGATCTCAAAAATGAAGACCAGAGAGAACAGAATCAAAAAGGTAAAAGCGCAAAGCGAGTTAAATACGTAGAGCGCAAGCTCCAGAACAATGTTGTCCAGAACAACCACAGGCACGCCGAAGAAGGAGATAAACTTGCAGGCAAGAAAGGCGGCTGCCGAAAGAACAGCGCAAACAGTGGCGATGGTAAACTTGTGGCGCCGGGTCTCCAGCGTGTAGCAGATATAGAAACCTACCGGAATGATGGCGATAATATACTGCGCAAATCCGAATTTCCAGCCAAGACAGATCGAGGCCGCGAAGGAATGCAGCAGAACCTCCACATAGGTAATGAAATAGATCGCCAGATAATGCTCGCGGCCGCCCCGCATCAGCCAGAAACAGAAAGCGTAAGTGAGCACACTGAAAATATTAAAGAAAAACATCGGCATGACATGAAAAACGTAAAAAACAACAAGCAAAAGCACATGCACAGACGCCACAGAACCTGTCTCTTATACACATCTGACGCTGCCGACGAAGCTAGAAGTGTA
>CAMQTN010000080.1 GCA_947037115.1 uncultured Lachnospiraceae bacterium | reverse complement strand
ACATGCAAGGGAATGCATGAAGCATCGGAATAATAAAATTTATTCCTCACCGCTGGAAACCCTTGATTTTACTGGATTTTTCGCCTGTTTTGTGGTATAATGAACTTATCAAAAACGGGAGAAAAAACATGCCGCGCTCAGCGAAAGACATCCAGCTTTTAGAGCTTAAGGATACCATCTCAAAACTGAATGAACTGATCATGACACAGACGAAATCAATGGAGTCTTTACAGAAGACCATTGAGGGACTGCGTCAGGAGCTGGATAACAAGCAGGCTGAAGTGGATTACCTGAAAGCAAAACTGTTTGGCTCTTCCAGTGAAAAACTCAGGAGCCCTTTTCCGGGTCAGATGAATCTTTTCGAGGAGATGCCGGATGAGAGGCTCCCTGAAATCATTGAGCCGGAGATTATCGATGTGGCTGCCCACAGGAGGGAACGCAAACCAAAGGCAACCTATGCGGAGATGTTCGATAATCTTCCGCGCAGACAGGTTCCGCTTGATACATTAACCGACGGGGAAAAGAACTGCCCTTTCTGTGGAACACAGATGGTTCCCATCGGAACCGAGACTGTCCGCACAGAACTTGTTTTTCACCCGGCATATCTGGAACGCGTGGATTACATGGCGACTACATATGAATGCCCCGTCTGTAAAGATTCTCTGGAACCACAGTTCGTAAAGGATGAAGGCGGCGCGCCACTGGTTCCCCACAGTTATGTTTCTGCCGGTCTGGCGGCCCATGTCATGTATGGGAAGTTTATCAATGCCTTACCCTACTACCGGCAGGAGAAAGATTTTGAAAATCAGTTCGGGGTTAAGATTGGCCGCGGCACCATGGCCCACTGGACAATCTATTGTGCAGAGAACTATTTTCTGCCAATGACCGATTACTTTCACCGGCTTCTCACCGGAAGAAAGTTTGTCGCCGCCGATGAGACACCCATTCAGGTATTAAAGGAAGCGGACAGACGACCACAATCCAAATCTTATGTATGGTTATTCCGTTCCGGTGATGATGGTTTAAATCCCATCATTATTTATCAGTACCATCCAACAAGGAATGGTGATGCTGCTGCGAAGTTCTTTCAGGGCTCAGCGCCCGGCACCTATATCAATGTAGACGGCTATGCCGGATACAACAAACTGAAGGACTTCAAAAGGTGCTGCTGTTATGCGCACATCAGAAGATATTTTCTGGAAGCCATTCCAAAGGGTAAGGAAAAGGATTATACCGATCCTGCCGTACAGGGATTCCTCTATTGCAATAAACTGTTTGAATACGAGCGCAGCTACCGTGAAAAAGGCCTCTCTTACAGGCAGATATACAACCGTCGTCTCAAGGACCAGAAACCTGTCATTGAGGCTTTCTTGGAGTGGATTGACAAACAGAATGCCCCAAATGGAAGCCGCCTTGGCAGAGCCTTAACCTACGCTGGAAATCAGAGGCCGTACATGATGACCTATCTTGAAGATGGGCACTGCAGCATTTCAAACAACTTAAGTGAGAATTCCATCCGTCCCGTAACAGTCGGAAGGCGTAACTGGCTGTTCTGCGATACTACAGATGGTGCCGATGCCAGCATGATGGTATATTCGCTCCTTGAAACCGCCAAAGCAAACGGTCTGAATCCAAAGAAATATCTGGAATACATTCTTGAAGCAAGACCAAACCCAAATATGTCTGACGAAGAACTTGAAAATATGGCACCCTGGAATCCTAAAGTTCAGGAATGTTGTGTAAATAAATCATAGAGCATTGAATCCGGGAAACTCCCAGACTTTTCCAATGGGGATACCCTATTACTTAGCGCTTACTGTTAAATGAGTTCATCAAACTGTCTATCCATATATTGTATTCGTCACTGTCAATTTTTTCGGTTTCCAATTCTTTGTTCAATTCGTTCCAACGAGACACAAGAGATGCAATCTGCGGACTTTCTATGTTAATAGAAGCCACTAAGCGTCTGGTAGCAGTATTGACGGATGTGGAACATTCTACAGGAATACCTGCTCTTATCAATTCCATGATTACCTTTAAAATATCTGAATATGTGTTAATGCTCAATTCTTCGTTGGGTTTAATCGTATATCCAAAAAATAATTCTTCTTTAATACCGATAAAAGTATTGATGAGAGTACGGCTTATATTAAAAACAAAGGATTTGATGATAAGTATTATAAGGATTTAATTGTTGAATATCTAAAGCAGTATAAAAAAGCTAAAAAGAAAGATATTCGGGAGTTGTTATGGGATAAGCTGCCGGATGCGTTATCAGACAAACAAAAAGAATATAAGATAGGGAATTTGCTGGCTGTATTAAAAAAGAATAATATTATTGATACGGATTCAACTAATCAGCAGCGTTCTTATTGGGTATTAAAGCAATAGCTTGAGTAAACCTTGAGTAAATTTACGCAAGGTTACTCAAGAGTTATTCAAGAGATATGCAAGCATTACTTGTTGTGCTTCTAAAATGCTTCTAAAATTTTCAATAGCCAGAAAAATAAGCTGATATTGAGGACAATATAAATAGAAAAATCCCCATTTTATCAGGGTTTGCGATATAGACAAACGCACCGTAGCAACGTGAGGGCGGTAGGACTGTAGGGTCTGGAAGGGTTGCTACTATCATTGACTAATTGAAAATTCATTGAATTTATGGGGCTTCTGAGAATTTTCCCAGAAGCCTCTTTTAAATTATGGGTCGGCTAGACCCTCTTGAGTGCATTGGAGTTTCTCAGCAGAGAAACGGAAATTCGCTCGCACATACGAAGTGGATGTGTAAATATCACATCATCTTCACCCCAAAAAGTAATTGAGACGATAGATATCAACGGAGCGGCTTTTGATATAGTGGAAAAGCCCGCAACCATCCTTGCGGGAAAGATGATATACGCAAAAATGATGTTTTTCTTTATAATTTATGAAAGTATTTCAATCAGTTTTCTATACCCGTTCGCTTTGTGCTATAATAATTCTTACGATTTTGTTTCCACTTTTTTTCATTATCAGGGTTGGTAATGTCTTACGGGAAGATATAAAAACATCAAATGATAATCGGGAGCTAAAAAGGAGATAAAGCTATATGACAGAACAATTAAAGACAAGACCAATTGAAAAAGAACTGAAATTCTTAGCTGACTTCGAAATATATGGTGTGTTAATGTTTGTAGGGTTGTATTTCGCAACAAAGTATATTATTGACATGGATTTGGGAAAAAACGCATTCAAATTAAATTGGATTTCATTTTATCCATTGTTGGTATTTTCTATTATCGTAATAGAGGGCAGTTTCTATTGGCGTAATAAGTTGAAAATGGTAAAAAGGCACAAGGCTTTAAATAATATTGAAATTGGCAGGATCTACAGTAAATTAAGATGGATAAATGTGATTTTATTAACAGCCTATCTACCAGTAATTATCATAGCAGCTCTTGCAAAAGAAGATTTATCTGGAATAATTGTTGGAATTTTACTGTATTTTTTTGCACTAATAGAACAAATCAACTATTTTCATATCAGACTTTCTTATGAGACGGTAAATGGTACGCTTTTAGTGATTGAACCTTTAAAAAAACTTTTTACCGGAACCGGAAAGCGTTCACAATTGCGAAAGGATATTGACACCTATAAGAGAAGAGAAATTAATTAATATGGCGGTAATCGGTAGATTGGGTGAGGCAGGAGCGGACAAAAATGGCAGAGCAGACACAAATATTTTCTGCGAATTACGAAACCTATGTTTTTTGAAACGGCGGTTAAATCGCTGGATATTCACCTTTTTTTACAAAAGCAGGGTTTTGTGGTTCTGCAGATCATCCATACAAAAGACAGGCACCCATATGTGAAGACAAATGATGAAAAAGGCCATTATTTTTATGTTTTATATGAGTTTCTGGAAGGCGAAGAGGTCGATCCGGAACAGGATGCTGAGGAAATTTTGATAGGACTTTATCATTTTACCATGCAGATGACGATTATCGAGATTTTTGGAATTGACTGCGTAGATAATGAGTTCCTTGACAGGCAGCTTGAGTGGCTGTATAAATGGCGGGAACAAAGCGGACAAAATAGGATGTGTAGTGAGAAAGGTGTAGTATTGAAATGAATGTGTTAAATACGAATTTTCAAGAAATATTTGACAGCAATTTTAGAGGGAATATATACATTATTCAGGATAAAGAAGTTCTGTTTGAACAGGCGGCCGGATTTGCCGATCTGCCCAACGAAATCCCAAATACGTTGGAGACCAGATTTGCCAGTGCATCAGCGGGAAAAGTTTTTGTGGCAGTAGGGATTCTGCAGTTAATCGAACAGGGAAAAATTAAGTTCGATGATACTTTAGGAAAATTAATCGATATTGAATGGAAAAATATTGACCGGGATGTTACGGTCAGACAGCTTTTAACTCATACAGCGGGTGTTCCCGATTATTTTGATGAAAGCATTATGGACGAATATGAAGATTTGTGGATTGATTTTCCCAATTATAAAATCAGGCATAATAGTGACCTGCTTCCGCTAATGATCGATAAACCCATGATGTATCTGAAAGGAGAGAAATTTCAATATAATAATTCCGGATATGTGCTGCTCGCGATGATTATAGAAAAAGTCACGGGAATGTATTTTGATGAATATCTGAAAGCAAATGTGTTTGATGTGTGCGGTATGACATCAACAGGCTATTATGAGTTGGACAGATTACCGGCTTGTTGTGCCAATCATTATATTTATTGTGAAGATACGAATGACTATCGCACAAATATTTATTCCGTTGATGCAAAAGGCACAGGTGCAGGTGGTGCATTTATTACGGTAAAAGATATTGTGAATTTCTGGATCGGTTTATCTGATGGAAAATTGATTTCAAGGGCAATGGTATTGGATATGCTCAGTAAACAGAGCGGAGATGGAGATGACGCAGAGGAAGGATATTATGGCTACGGAGTATGGATTATTGACAACTCTGATGGCAGAGACTTTGCATATTTTCAAGGATGTGACCCGGGAGTAAGTTTTATCTCGGAATATAATCGTGATAAGGAAATTATTTCGGTTTTGGTAAGTAACTATGGAGACAATGTTTGGGCGGAAATGAGGAAGATAAGGGAAGTGCTCTACTGAGAGATGGCTACAGAGTGATATCTGTAGCTTTCCATAATGCCGCCTGCCTCATAAGCCGCTCCTTAATCTGCCGAAGAAAAGTTTCATTCCCCACTACTTTGATCATTGGTCCAAAAGACAGAATTTCAATTAAGAGTTCGGTTTCAGTTTCTTTATTATAGTATATTAAGCACTCGTAGGTATCTTCATCAAGCTTGCGGGTGCTTTTCTCATAATTCGCAAATTGCAGCATAGCACGTTCCAGAGCATTGCGGCGGTTCTTGATGAGGATGCACACAGGCTCATGGTAACGGGAATGCTGTATGAGATGACTTATATTTGGTAACTGTCTGGCAATCCTGCCGGTTGGGATCACTTCCTGAATGCGGCATAAGTTTAGTGTGATTACTTGTGGATTCTGGCTGTGGTGCGCTTCAACAGCCAGCAGCCTGAAACAATCATTTTTAATAGAGTATTCTATGCGGCACGGCAGATAGCTGTGGTGCAGGCGGCGGTGGTAACGTGATTCATAGAGGATATCTATATATTCATGATTTTGGATTGCTGACAGGATTGTCCGAAAATGGTTCCTGTAATCGGGATTCTTATAGTCGTCTTTGTCGGTAAAATGGTCGTAGTAGTAGAAGTCATCGGGCAGATAAAGGGGCTCAACGTCTGAAAAGGTATCACTAATTGCCTCGATTTCTTTATCGTCGAGGAAAAGACCGATCTTGTCATCCAAAAGGATAGCCTTTATGTAAGACTTCTGTAAGTCTGTGAGTGGGACATAGAAGTTTTCGGATAATCTGGAATGTAAGAGTCCGTCCTGTTTTTCAT
The DNA here is from genome assembly GCA_947037115.1 of uncultured Lachnospiraceae bacterium. Taxonomy (GTDB): domain Bacteria; phylum Bacillota; class Clostridia; order Lachnospirales; family Lachnospiraceae; genus UBA3282. The sequence goes on along the minus strand of CAMQTN010000080.1, from coordinate 10,257 downwards.
AAAAGCCCCATCCCTGTTCTGTGAGCTTGGGGAGCAGGTAAAGAATACTTTCTTCAAAGCAGGTATTTTTAATATGAAGGGTTACTTCCTTTTCGGATATGAAGTTTTTCTTTTCAATCAACGATTTGATTACCTGAAAATAGCAATTATATACTTCTGAGAATAGTTCTGTCATTTGTACATTTGCATCCTTTTTATCTGTCTTCTTTGAAATACATATGGCACATCGTTAAAAAATCTCTCTGGAAACGGTCATTAAGCTGCGGGCAGTCCGATTCAATAGAAACGATCCGACCGATGAAAGTGCGAATCCACGGTAACATTTCGTTTGCATCAAACACTTCAGTCTCATAGGTAAAGGTGTCGGGAGCGGTTTGCCGGATCGCACCGCCTTTGCCTTCACGCTGCAGTCGCTTCAGGATATATTTTTCAGATTGCTCATTGATACGGAGCGTCAGTTTAACGTGTTCGGAATGATGGCGGTTGTCATTTTGAAAAGAGACACCCCATGCGGATTCTTTGTTCTTTTCCAGTTTTTCCCGGATGGCTTCATAATCGGGATAGGGGGCTGCTATTTTTATCGACTTCACGGCATCCATACGGATATTTGTAAAACGCTTCTTATCCGGAAGGTAGAGGCACAGATAGCGCCTGCCGGTCCGCGTACTGGTAAATATTTTCAGAGGAACGCCTTTTGCTTCAAGAAAGTTCTCTGATTTCGTACTTTTTATATTCAAAAGGGCTGACTTGCGCTCATGCATTGCCTGTAGGATGAGAAGAAGCATTTCGTCTTCCAGTGTGTGAACAAAGAAGTTGTGTTTGATCCGAAACAGGTCATTTTGAAATGAGGCAGTGTCCATAATGGTATTTCCGATGATGCCGAGGGGCGAGGAAAGCTGATATAGTTTTATGGCATTTTCTAAACCGGAGTGTGCAGTCAGCAGTTCCTGAAAAGGTGGAGCGAGCCGGTACACCACTTCCTTGCCGCTTTTTTCTTTTATAAGAATACCTTCTGCGGCATATTGATTAGACTTCCGGCGGACAATCTGGGAATCGAATACCTTGCCGTATTCTTTAAGAAGACCGTCGGCAATTTCATCGGCTGTCTGCTCCGGGGATTTCAACAGGTAGTCCAAGATATAAAAATGAAGCATAATGTCATTATCTGTAAAGCTCTTAGCTTTCCATACCCGAAACAGCGGATTTGTATCGAGCAGATTGCTGTCAATGGATAAATAGATATTTTTCCCTTTGCTGGTATAATCCTGCTTGACGTAGCCGGACAGCCAGCTTTCCAGACGACGACGCTCGTTATCGTAGGTACGGCCGCTCCAACCGCTAAATTCATCGCGGGTCTTAAATCCGTACACAAAAAAGTCACGGACATATTCTCTGCTTTTGGAAAAAGATTTGATAAGTTCTTTAAATTCTGACATTGGTGTACCTCTTAGTATAACTTCATGTCTTATTGTAGCATACCTTCGCAACTTTTTTGAAATGATTATTCTGTTGGGATATTGTATCTTAGATTCAGACAGAGGAAAACAATCCGATTGCGGAAGCCTTCGGGAGTTTTCTTAAGTCTAAGATGAGCCTTACCGTGGAAAAATAAGTCTTGTTAAAGGCTTTCACAGCAATGCTAAATTGGTTTATGCAGGTTCGAATCCTGCCCGGTAGGGCTTTAAAAAGTAAGCAGATGTTAAGAGACAGGAAAAGAAGTAGTAGGAGGAAATGACTATGAATTTCATAGAAAGATTACATACTATGATAAATGGTAATAAGAAAATGACAGAAAATAGAGCGGCGGGTTATGCGACTACAGGCAGAGCGCTGGTTGATTTGAATTTTGCAGTGGCATCCTTAAGAAGCATGACGGAGGCGCAGATTATAAAGAAGTTTGTTCCGGCATTTTATGAGGACAGAATGCTTGCAATGAAGTGGCTCTTTTTCCTGAGGGATGCAAGAGGCGGTCTGGGAGAGCGGAGAACATTCCGCATTATCATCCGGTATCTGGCTGGAAATGTTCCGGAGATGATAAGCGGGTTGATTGACATTATGGCGGAATTTGGAAGATACGACGATTTGTTGTGCCTGTTCAATACGGCACTTGAAAATGAGGTATTGACAGTATTAAGGACGCAGCTGGAGGAGGACATTACAAAGATGAGTGGCTCTGGGAAGATTTCGCTCTGTGCAAAGTGGATGCCGGGTAACAATACTTCCTCGCAGGAATCCCGCAGGGATGCCGCAAAGTTACAGCATTTCATGGGAATGACAGCCAAGGAGTACAGACAGATGTTATCTTCCCTGCGGGCATACTTAGATGTGAGGAAGTGTATATGAGCGCTGACCGCTGGAATGAAATTGATTATACAAAGGTCTCGTCCAAGGCAAATATTATTTACCGGAATGCTTTCATGCTTCATGATCAGGCGCGCCGGAAGGATTATCTGAAGGAAGTGCAGGAAAATCGTGCGGTAATACATGCGGGTGCACTGATGCCCCACGAGATCGTGGCACAGTATATGGTGCGTACCGGATGGAGAATGAAGACCGGAGCGGAGGATATGACACTGGAGGAATTTGATATGGCGGTAAACAGCTATAACACAGAGACGCTTTTTGATACGATAGGGAGACGATTTGCGGTATATGGCTACAAGATGCCGAAGCTCGTATTCTGGAATGTGAACAGCAGAACGAATGTGATTCCGGTTCGTGAAAATGAACTTGGCGTGGCATTGGTCAGCGGTTTTTCAGTCAACATCTGCAATATGGTTCTCTCTAACGAGTTGGATCCGTTTGCATGTTTGAAGAAGGTACTCGATAGTGAAAGATATAGAAAGGTGGAGGAGAGATTATGTTCGTAATATATAATGATAAAACAAGATTTCCTATAAAAGCGTGGCTGTCAGGAATTGAGCGGATTGAGGAGAGCTGTATAGCGCAGGCATACAACCTGTCAAATCTTCCTTTTCTGCATAAATGGGTGTGCCTTATGCCGGACACCCATACAGGAAAAGGAATGCCCATTGGAGGCGTCATTGCCACGAAGGATGTGATTATCCCTAATGCGGTGGGCGTGGATATCGGCTGCGGAATGGTGTTTGTGGCAACAGATATTAAGTATGAGGAAATCAGAGAAGTCATGGTGGGAACAGCATCGATCATGCAGACAATGATCGGAAATATAATGCGTACCGTTCCCGTGGGATTCGAGAAGCATAAGCAGAAACAGGATTCGGCGGTACTTGATCTGGCGCTTCAAAGTATGGACAAATATGAGACGGATTCCGAGTTAGCCCATCTGATTGAGGAAGGTTATTTTCAGGTGGGAACGCTTGGAGGCGGCAATCATTTTATCGAGCTTCAGGAGGATGAGGATGGGTATCTTTGCATTATGATTCATTCAGGAAGCCGCCATCTGGGCAAGGCAATCTGTGACTATTTTCACAATAAGGCGCGTGAACTGAACAACATATGGTACAGCCAAGTGCCGGACGAGTACAGACTTGCGTTTCTTCCGGTACATACTAAGGAAGGGAAGCAGTATATCAACTGGATGCATCTTGCGCTGGATTATGCTTATGAGAACAGAGAGCGCATGATGGAGCAGGTGTGTAATATTGTAAAGGAGCATATCGAAAGGTATGCGCAGCGGACGGTTTCTTTTACCGGACAGATCAACTGTCACCACAATTATGCGGCGTTGGAGAACCATTACGGTGCGAATGTCTGGGTGCACCGCAAAGGTGCGACGAGAGTAAGACAGGGAGAGCGCGCCGTCATACCGGGCGCCATGGGTTCTTACAGCTATGTGGTAGAGGGAAAAGGAAACCCGGAGTCTTTCCATACCTCATCACACGGAGCAGGCAGGGCTTACTCCAGAACCGGAGCAATGAATGCATTTACGACCGAGCAGGTAATCGTGGACTTAAAGGAGCAGGGTGTTATTCTCGGCAAGAGGAAAAAGAATGACGTAGCTGAGGAGTGCAGGTTTGCCTACAAAGATATCGATGAAGTCATGGCGCAGCAGATGGATATCGTAACATCGGTCAGAAAGCTTAAGACAGTGGGTGTTGTGAAAGGGTAGATAGTATTTGTCTCCTTAGTATGGTAGAATCCGGCAACTTTTACAAGGGTTTCAATAAGATTTTGTTATCTGCTTCAGTACACATATCCACTACATCCTTTCTATTCTACATCTACAGATTTCATGCCGGATATATAGCATTCGTACAGGTACATATTTTTGCATACAGTATCTATAAATTCATTATGATAGAAGGATTTCTTATGGGTAAGGTGGCAGTCCGCCTTGCTGTCGACAATGTGGGCAAGCATGTCAAAAAAAGCTGCGTGGCTCAAGCGGCAGGTTCCGTTTTCCTCCCTGCGATAAATCAGGACTTCCTCCTCCAGAAAACAGACTGCATCTCCCCATGCCGCCTCTTCCCTGTCTTTTGGCGCGCCTAGGAGGAAATTAAAATGCACCATGCTATTGGTCATTTGTGTCAGACGGCGCAGCGCCGTTTCATCATACGCATACAGTTCGCTGAGTGCTTCCGATGCCTTCTTTGCGCCGATCGGCTTCCCCTGCTCCACCTTGCAAAGAACCTCAAGCTTTCCTTCGCTTCGTTTCGGCAAGGGGAACAACTCACGGAAATAGGCCTTTTCGATTTGCTGTCCCTTCCATGCCAACTCCTTTTGGTATCGTTTCTCGTACTCTGTGAAGTACAGATCAGTCTTAAGCCACGCGAGCAGTTCTTCCTCAAAAGGCGAACTGCCATTGAACTGACTGCGCACTTCCCTCCATCCATAGTATTCAAGATACCTGGGCTGGGAGCTGACATAACTGCCGTAGCACGGGTGCAGCACCCAATTGCGAAAAGCATTCTGGAAGCTGCGGCTGCACAGGAGCTTTTTCCAACTTCCTGTAGAACCATATCGTGCTTTCAGCGCATCAAAGCGTTGCATATGCGGCACATATCCACGTTCATGGACGGAATGTCCTTCTCCTGTATGATCCAGCGCATCCACAAACGCCTGGAAAAATTTCCAACGCTTCTCGCACAGGTGCGTATATTCCTGCATTTTCGCTGACAACTGCCGTGAGAACAGAGGATGCGGCAGACTGCAAAGGTTGCGGAAGATAAATTCCGTATCGGCGTCAGGAAGGGAGGACATCAGCAGCCATTGCTCCGCCATATCAGGGAAGCCCTCCGCAAAGGCGTCCTGCTGTTCTTTATCCCCCGTGTCCTGCCAGAAGCAGTATGCCTCCCTACAGAAAGAAACGAAGCGGCGTTCTTCTATCAGGTCAGGCCAGCACTGGAGATCCTGCACATATTCCCGGTGATTCGGATGTGCGGCAAGCAGCCCTTTTATACGGTCATATTCGCTTTCCGCTCTAGGCGCTGCAGCCATCCTCGCCTGCCTGTCAGCCGCCGCCATGCCATCGGTATCTGTGAAAAAACCATATGCCATGCACAGGGCAAAATACAAATCCTGTCCGATTCCTTCCAGACGGATCAGGCTTTCGTTCTCCAGGAAGCCGCAAAGACCTGCCAGAACCTCTAGGCTGTACTGTCTTTGCAAAAAAACAGGATGGCAGATCACGGACAGCCATTTGCGCCCTTTCCACGCTTCCCATGGGATGTGCAGAAAGCGCTTTGGCTTCCAAGGTAAATGCTTCTTTAACGCATCTGATCTGTTTTCTGTTCCTGTCTCTTCTTCATGGTATTTATGGAGGATAAGCCGTAGGATTTCGCGCGACTGGCGTTTTTCCGCATTTGGCGGAACATGTTCAATCCATCTTTGCGTGATTCTATGTACATTCTGTAGAGATTGCCATACTTTTGAAAATATCATCAAAACCCCTCCCCACATTAAATAATACATCCTCTAATACAATACCATCAATACTTGAGTTCCATATTTTTATCCATAAAACGGCGTTTCTACGGATAGCCGCATAAACAACTTTCTAAAATTGCTCAAAATATAAGGAATCCGTACTCTTTTTAATTTTTTGGAAAATATGGTTGATTATCTCTAAAAAACCTTGATTTACGGGCATACACGCAGGATTTCAAATTGAATTTTCCGATACCGGATTAACCGACGTCGGAAAATCCAATGCAATTAAATAAAGATATACTAAATACTGATTTACTAAGTAAAGAGAAAAGAAATACAGATATACAAAATACCCATTCCCTTCCTTTCCCCATCCCTACTCCCTCTCCCTTTTTCGGGAAAACAGTACCACCGCCGGAATGGAAATGAACGAATAAAGCCATAAAAGAAAAAATAAGTTTCGGAGTTATCATGACTTTTTTATTATCACGACCTTTGATGACAAAGCTGATAAACTCAAAGGATTTCTTTAATAAAGTCGGGATAATATTTTGCAATAGCCGCCAACTTTGATTTTTTGAAAGCGACAATATTTCTTCAAAAGTCGGTATAACTCCGATTATCAAGAATTATTGACAAGAATAGCAAGCATAGGAAAGGTGTACCCTTTCCATAAATCTGCCTGCTTGTGCCTATGGCTTGCCGGACAGATTTTGCTTGTTGGGAAGTTTCCCAAACCCTCTTGATAATCCTCTCACTACATACAATGCCGAACGGGATTAGTACACCATTTTGCATACCTGTCTTGAGAAATTTAACGGTACTGCAAATAATCTAAGAACCTCTTTACCGCAAGGGAAGCATTTTTCTTGTTTCGGAGAGCAATACCAATTTTTCTATAAGCGGGAACGTCTAATTCTTTCGCAACAATCCGATAAGGGACACGCTTCAATATCAGTTCCGGCAGAATGCTGATACCAAGTCCGCTTTCCACCATTGACATGATAGCGTAGTCGTCCCATGTTGTAAAATGAATTTTGGGTGTCAGATTACAGCGTTCAAATATTTCTGAAACCTCTGCTTTTGCCCCCTTTTCCAATAGCATAAACGGTTCGTCACATAAAGCTGCCACCGGGATTTTTTCATACTTTGCAAGGGAATGGTTCTCCGGCAGGATAGCGAGAAGTCTGTCCTGCTCCAAAAAGCAGGTTTCAAATTCGGAGCGGGCAGGCAGGCGCAGGAAGCCACAGTCAACACGTCCTTCTGCAATCCATTCTTCAATTTCCGTATAATCACCGAGAAGTAATTCATAATCAATGCCCGGATAGTCTTTCTGAAAATTTCTGATAATGTTCGGAAGCCAATGTGTCGCCACACTGGAGAACGTACCAATACGGATAAGCCCGGATTGCAGTCCGTTCAGTTCGTCCACTTCCATCTGTAATTTTTCGTATTCCATACAGACGTTTTTGGCGTAAGGAATCAGCTTCATTCCGTCGCTCGTCAGCTTTACGCCGGACTTTCCTCTTTCCAGTAAGACAACTTTCCATTCTTTTTCCAAATCGTTAATCATACGGCTAATGCCGGATTGGGAATAATTCAGCATTTCGGCGGCTCTTGTAAAACTGCCATATTCCACTGTTTTTACAAATGCCATATATTTTTGAATATTCATATCCATAATCGTTACCGCCTTGTATCTGATTTTGTTATACTTTTCGTGACAAACATTCGCTTTTGTTATCGTGAAACAAATGATAAACTGAATACACAAAAAAGTCAAGGCAGGAGGTGTGAAAAGCATATTCGTAAATATGCTTAGAAAAATGTTTTATGTAAGTGAAATTCAGACCGAAGCCCCCTCTCATTATCAGACAAGACTTCAAGAACTTGTTTATGGGGCATTGGGGAAACTCCAAATACCTTTTGAACGTGTTGATACAGATGAAGCAATTACAATGGAGGATTGTGTTGCCATTAATGAAAAATTAAATATGCGTATGGTAAAAACGCTGTTTTTATGCAACCGCCAGCGGACACAGTTTTACCTGTTCATTACAGTGGGAAATAAGCCGTTCCGCTCTAAAGATTTCAGTAATGCGTTAGGAGTTGCCCGCGTTTCCTTTGCCCCCTCAGAAGATATGGAAACTATACTTGGCACAAAAATTGGCGCGGCTACTGTTTTCAGCAGTCTTTTAGACGGGGAAAACAAGGTGCAGATTATATTTGACAAAGAAGTGCTTTCGGAAGAATGGTATGGGTGCAGTGACGGTACAACAACAGGCTATATGAAAATACGGACGGAAGATATTTACCAGAAATTTCTGCCCTACACCAAACATACTGCGGTTGCGATTGAGGTGTGATATGGGGCTTTACCAAAACAGGATAGTGATAAAAGTAGGGACTTCTACCCTCAAAAACGAAATGGGAAAAAGTGACCTGCGCTCCTTTGACCGCCTTGTGTGTACGCTGTCCGATATTCAGAATATGGGGTATGAAGTGATTTTGGTATCTTCCGGTGCGATTGCGGTAGGAGCAAATAAGCTGAACATGAAAGAACGTCCCGCCAGTATGCGCATGAAACAGGCGGCTGCGGCAGTAGGACAATGCAGCATTATGTACCAACTTAGCCAATGCGGGCATGAACCCGAAAGCATTACAGTATATCATGGCACATTCCAACATCACCATGACGCTGAACTATTACGCACACGCAACATTCGCTTCCGCAAAGGCTGAAATGGAAAGGCTGACTGTCGCATAGGCACGGACAGAATTTACTACTTTTTTACTACTGCCCAGAGGGAAAACCTCAAGGTTTATGAGAGTATATGTGAACTTCTCCCCATATCTAAACTGCCGGAAAAGCCCGGAAATACGGGCTATACCGACATATAAGAACTTCTGAAGAGATAATCTAAATTTACCCATAATTTTATATAAAAATATGATGCAACATGATGTGTTACATAGAATCAAAAAAGAGTACATGCAAGTTGATTGTTATGCCGCACATGACATGTTATGATATATCTTGTCTTGCAGGTTGGAAGAATATATTTTGAAGGATAGGGGATGAGATATATGAGTTTAGGGTCGAATATATGTTTTTTGAGAAAACAGAAAAAATATACACAGGAACAACTTGCAGAAAAAATGGGAGTTACGCGTCAGACTATATCAAGATGGGAGTCTGACGAAGTAATTCCGGAGCTTGTAAAGCTCATTGAAATAAGTGATATTTTTACATGCAGGCTTGATACGCTTGTGAAAGAAAATCTGTCGGATCAGGGAGAGATTTATTCAAAAGTTCAGATGAAAAGGATAGCGCCATTCAGAATGGCGAGATATGTAATGATTTCTCCTAATCCTGAAAGCGATGTTAATGAATACATGGAGAAATGGGCTCTCAACAGTGGTCTTAAAGTTTCAAATCCGAATGCGAAAAAGATAGGATGGGATTTCCCGTTTGTATCACAGGAACAACAAAATAGATTTGGAATGCATGGATATGTGGCAGCTTACATTTTGCCAGAAGGGTTTGATACGGAATACCCCGGCGTAGAGTACGCGGAAAACGCAGAAGCTGACTACGCAACGATTACCATAAAAGAGCCTTTTATACAGCCTTTTGAGAGAATTCCTAATGCATATAAGATTATCATGGAATATCTTCAGGCAAATAATTTTAAAGGGAAACAGCAGGATGACATTGTCAGTTGTTTTGAATATGAATATGAAGAGAATGGAATTGTATATATGGATGTGTACATTCATGTTGATGGGGTAACTAAGGTTGACGCCATTTCACAATTTAATTGAAGTGACTTAAATATAGAAACAGGGGATTGATTTAAATGCTGGAGTTGACAAAAGCTGGTACGCCAGATGTATTGGTAATAAATAGTATTTCCAAGCGAGCATTTGATAGTGACATTGCTGTTGGAGCATCCTCAAAAGGAGGTCCGCCCGGATATATGTCTGTAAGTTTTCATATTAAGATGGCAAAGGCGAATCATTTATATAAATTATCAGTGGATGGTCTTATTGTAGGAGGCGCCATTCTATTTGTGGATGGATCGCGTGTTAATGTAGGTAGAATATTCGTAGATCCGGAATATTTCAGAAAAGGGTATGGCATATTTTTAATGCAGGAAATTGAAAGAATTTTTTCAGATGCAAAAGAAATATGTCTTGATACACCTGTTTGGAACATTCGTACAAATGCTTTTTATCAAAAACTGGGCTATATTGAGTATAAGAAAGATGGTGAGTTCATTTACTATATTAAAAAGGTATAATCCACGAAGATTTGGAAAATATTGGAGGGGATAGTAAGTACAGTAAGGTTGTTATGTGTCCGGACGGTTGCGTTTTGTTTAGGATTACAGCAAAACCATT
>CAMQTN010000079.1 GCA_947037115.1 uncultured Lachnospiraceae bacterium | reverse complement strand
CAATTATAGGTGATACTTGAGGATCAGGAAATCCGCAGGAATATTTGGCGCTTACACAATAACAATCCTGACGGATGTCTTTTATGGTTTTTTCATCAAATCTGTTTTCCAGTACAGCAGATAACTTTTCCACCCACTCTGCCCGAATTTCCGGCGTCGAATTTATAGTTAATGGAAGTTCTGTTATTACGGTTTTTGCCAACTCTTTAGATACATTTTTTTCTAAACTATATTTTAATCTTTTCAGTTCATCTAATTCTAATGTTGGGGAAATATGTTCCGGTTCGGAATACTTTTTCATACCTTATTTTACCATTCCTTTATATTTGGTCTTGGCTGCCGCCACCATTCTTGAAAATCTTTTGGATATCTTGTTAAAACTACAGCAATATCTTTAGGCGGCACATACGCTGTAATTTCAATAAACTTATCCACAAATCTGTCCGCATCTGATATGATATCAATCCCTTATCCTATTATAAAAGCTTTTCCATATTGTTCCGTTCAATACTTATTTTTGAGTTCTCAGGCGTTGCTATCATATCATAAACATATTCACAATTCCAGTGGGTTTTAGCGGAAATTAGAAAAATATTTCGGTGAGATTATTAGTTTATGAAGCAAAAGGAATGGATAAATTCATGATTCTGTGATATGTTATTTATAACAACATTGAGAGAGGGTGATTTACATGGCAACAGCAACAGTGGAAAAAACAGCAGGAAACGCAGCTTCCATAGATGATGCAATGGAAGTGTTGTTTGGCAAACTTGATGAAGCGATTGATGATATGGAAAACGGAAGAGTACAGACGATAGAAGAAGCGTGGAAAGAGATAAACAGCATATAAGGAGTACAGATGAATAAGCGATATAGGGTTGTAATCGCTCAAAGCGGCAAAATTGATGTAAAGAATAAAAAACATTATATCATCCAGAATTTCAAATACCGTGAATATGCTGAAAATTTCTCCATGAGAATCAGGAAAGCCGTTGAGGAACTGGCGATGTTTCCAACCAGCTATCAAACGACAGGCTTTCAGTATCGTGGATATGATATCTATATGAAATCGCAAAGTAATCATTTATTGTTTTATGTAGTAGATGATAATAGAGATATCGTAACCGTACTCCGTATTTTACAGGATGGTATGGATTGGGAATACATAATTCAAAAGTGGATTCATATAAATTCGTAGTGAGAAGGAAGGCTCTGTGTGAGAAATCATACGGAGTTTTTTGTTTGGCAAGGATTATTTTCATATAGATACTGCTTATAATACAGCTTGCACGCTTTTGCATCATATGAACTGCTATAACATTCATGAAGCGGTATATAGCCATAATACCAATGAAAGACCTGCCATTGATGACGAAAACACACTTTTGGGATTAAATAGTATTTTGGGTTTTTTTGAAGATAAGGAATAAGCTAAACTCTATTTGTCCAGTCAACTATCTTTATGTCATAGTTCTGACATTTTCTATATTTTTCTGATATAAATTCCCTGATAAAACAGTTACCATTTGAAAGAAAATAAAATCCGGTAGAAGGAATGAATGGGTGTACTTTATGAAAAAGAGAGCAGTTGCGGTGGGATTGGCGCTGGCAGCGACTGTTTTTATGACGGTCGGCTGTGGTAAGGCAAAGACAGCAGGTGGCGTGAAAACATATTATGCGGCGATAGAGAGCGGCGCTTATTATGAAGACTGGGCCGGCCGGCTGGAAGAGCAGGCGCAGATGCGGGGCATGGAATTTGACGTGGGCTATGCGGAAAACTCCGTTGAAATGCAGGATATGCAGGTCAAAAAGGCTATGGAAGAGGGATGCGGCGTAATCCTGTGCGGGCCGGTTTCCGCTGATATTGTGACCGAACTGAAAGTGGCGGCGGGGGATTTGCCCATTGTATTTATCAACAATGCGCCGGACGACGGGCAGTTGGAGGAAGACCGTTATATCTATGTGGCGTCGGACGAGTATATGGCCGGACAGTATCAGGCGGAATACATATTGGAAAAATGCGGCAGTATGGAGGAGATCAATATCGTACTGTTAAAAGGCCCGAAGGGCGCTTCGGGTACCAGAGGCAGGACAAACGGACTGAAACGGACGCTGAAGGAGAGCGGGAAAAGGATCAATTATGTATTTGAGGATTATGCGGACTATAATGAGGAAACGGCCAGGGAACTGATGGAGCTGTGCATAAAGTCCGGCAGGCAGATTGACTGCGTGGCGGCTAACAATGACGATATGGCGCTGGGAGCGGTCACGGCCTGCGAGAATGCAGGGCTTGATACGCAGTCTATTCTCTTTCTGGGTGTTGATGCTTCTGTCAACGGATGTCAGGCGATCAGCGAGGGAAGAATGGATTTTACCGTATATCAGCCGATGTCTGATCAGATAACAGCCGCCATCGAGGCGGCAGAAAAGCTGGCGGATGGGCAGTCGGTCAAGGATATGGAATATGCCTCGGAGGATGGAAAATATATTCTGATCCCTTTTGAGAAGGTAGATGCGGAAAACGTGTCGCAGTACAAGTGAAACACCTCGCAGCAAGCTGTGGGGTATTACACCCTCGCGGCAGTCGCCAAGGCCATGCAAACATGGCTTTGGCTCGTTGCTCGCGAGAATAAAATTCGGAGGTGTTCCCATGAAAAGGAAAAATCGGGATCAGGGAAGGTTTATTTCCATAAAGACAAAGCTGTTAGGCGTTATTCTGCCGGTTGTGATTGTGATTGTGGCAGTGCTTGCCGGTTTGTCTTATCATGTGTCGAAGAAGATTATTCAGGCAAACGCAGAGGAACTTCTAAAGACATCGGTGGAGAGTCAGGCCGCGCAGATCGAAGCATGGCTTAACCAGAATCTGACGTCTTTCAATGTCCAGAAACAGGCTCTTGAATGGATGGATTTTGACGAGGGACAGATGCAGGCTTTTCTGGATGCTTTCCGCAGCTTTGACGGAAATTACCCGGAAGGCCTGTATGTGGCGGGTACGGACGGCACGTTTTATGCAGGACGGGATGTGGGGAGAGTGGAGAGGAATATTGTTTTGCGGGAGCCGGATGAGAACGGGAACTATATCAATAACGGGGACTTTGCCGCCGAAAATCTGACGGACGATAAGGACTGGCAGTTTTTGACGGCAATGGAAGGAGAGGCGTCTGCAGAGATGCAGGATAATGAGATATTTGTCCGGACGGTTAACGAGGGGACGCAAGACTACAGCGTCCAGCTGGTACAGGCAAATCTTCCGATTCAGATGCAGGGCGTATACCGGGTCAGCTTTGACGCTTATGCGGATGCGGGCAGAACCATGAAGGTGGGCATAACAGCGCCGGACCGTGATTATAAACGTTATCTGGAAGACCAGACAGTCACTTTGACAACGGAAAAACAGACCTTTTCCTATGAGTTCACCATGACGGATAACGACGACGCGAATGGCCGTCTGGACTTTAATATGGGAGCGGCGGGCTCGGCGGCGGGTATCCGTATCGGCAATGTGTCCCTTGTCAAAACAGGAGAGGCAAAGCTGACGGGATCAGAGAGCCTTGGTGTCGATGTGACACAGACAGAATGGTTTCAGGAGGGACTTGGCAGGGTAAATATGGGATTTACCAATGCGTATAAGAATGACAAAGGGGAACAGATCATCAGCGCCTGCGGCATGCTTCGGACTTATTCGGATGATGTGCGCGTACTCTCAGTGGATTTATCGCTGGATAAGATCAGCGTGTATGTTAACAGCTTCATCAAAATGGAGGGCGCGGAGGCCTTTCTGGTAAATACGGAGGATAATACCATACTCGCGTCCCGCGACACGGGCCTGATTTCCGCAAAACTGAGTGAAATCGATGACGGTTACATGCGGGCTGTGGCGGACAGGATTTCTCAGAATGAACTTGATTTGGCGGAAATCAGCGGGAATCTTTCGGTGTTTGAGGAGATAGACGGGACGGCATGGGTATTGGTATCTTTTATTCCCACAAAAACCATTTACAGTGATTTAAGCGGGCTGCGGAATATGATGGTCCTGATCGGCGTGATTTCTGTCATTGTGCTGACCATACTGATAGAGCGGATTGTCCATCTGATCATCAACCCGGTAAAGGAACTGACAGATGTCATTACGACCATGACAGACGGTGATTTTACGGTTCGCAGCCAGATGGCCGGAAATGACGAGATCGGCGTGATGGGCCGGTGCGTGGAGAAATTCATTGCCGCCATGTGCGGTATGATTGCATCTATCAATGGCGTATCGGGAACTCTTCACAATCAGGCTGACGAGAGCAGGGATATATCCGATCAGATGTATGATGCTTCCAGACAGCAAAATGAATCCATGAAGGAGCTCAATAAAACAGTGGAGGAGCTTTCCGTTTCCGTAAACGGTATTGCCCAGAGCGCGACGACGCTGGCCACTCTGGTGGAGGAGACTAAGAACGACGGCGACGGGGTGAATGATAAAATGCGGGAAACTGTCGATGTTTCAAAAAAGGGCAGGGAGGCCATGCAGGATATCAGCGCGGCCATGCAGAATATCAACAGCTCCGTGACGAAATTGCAGTGTGCTATTGATAAAGTGGGAAATGCCTCGGAGGAGATTATCAATATTACAAGAACAATCAGCAGTATTGCCGATGAGACCAATCTGCTCTCCTTAAACGCTTCCATCGAGGCGGCCCGGGCAGGCGAGGCGGGCAGGGGCTTTGCCGTGGTGGCAGTGGAGGTTGGTAAACTGGCACAGACAAGCGCAGAATCCGTACAGGATATTGACAATCTAATTTTGGAGATCAAAGCCCTGATCGGTGACGTGGTAAAGCAGGCGGACGACAGTATGAAAAATATTAACGGCAGCAGCGTGTTGATCGAAAACGCGGTTGGCACCTTTGACGTCATTTTTGAAAATATTGTTTCGGTGGGGGATCTGGTTCAGCAGATGATAGAGAAAGTAGACCGGGTGGAGGATGTGGCGAGAGACGTTGCGGCCATTTCCGAGGAGCAGGCGGCAAGCTCTCAGGAGATACTGGCTTCTTCGGATATTCTGGTAGAGCAGGCGAACAGTCTGATGGCCAACAGTGAAGATGTGGCGAGAGAATCGAAGGAACTGACCGGTTCAGCGGAAGAGCTGGCAGCACAGATCGGCACTTTTCGGATTTAGCACGGTAAAATATAGGAGACAGGGGGTCATTACATGATGGAAACAATTCGTTTTTTAGACAGGGACGGCACTTTTTTCATGGAACAGCCGGAAAATTACAGTTACCTTTATTTCCCGATTGCCGGGGAAAAAGGGCTAAAGGGCGCCGTAACGCCGAATCTGGGCGGCGACAGCAAGCTCAATCAGGAAGCCTTCCTGCTAGAGCCTGTCAGCTCGGAAAATCTGCACAATAACAGATCCACAAGGAATTTCTGGTGTATCGTGGAGGGCGTCGGGTGCTGGTCTGCCACGGGGGCGTCTGCGGAGGCGGAAGACAGGAAATTTACAGGCAAGCAGGATGAAAGTACGCTGACCGCAGGCCTGATGTGGCAGACAGTAAAAAGAAGTTCGAAGAAATACAAACTGGAGGCGGAGATCACCTCTTTTGTCCCGGTGGACGATAATGTGGAAATTATGCGCGTGGCGCTGCGCAATACGGCGGAAACGGAGCAGAAGATCACGCCGGTTGCGGCTGTCCCGATCTATGCAAGAAGCGCTGACAATATCAGGGATCATAGAAATGTGACCTCCATGCTTCACAGGATACATACGCAAAGATACGGCGTTACGGTAAAACCCACCATGTCCTTTGACGAAAAAGGGCATCGGAGAAACCATCTGATCTATTTTGTGGCGGGAGCGCAGGGGGAGGGTGAGAAACCTGTTTCCTTCTATCCAACTGTAGATTCCTTTATCGGGGAAGGCGGCGCATTTACCCATCCGGAGGCGGTTTACCGGGATAAGGAGGGAGTGCCTGCGGGCGTGGAAATTGCCGGAAAAGAGGCGGTGGGAGGACTGCGCTTTGGACAGGTGGTGTTGAAGCCGGATGAGACTGTGGAATATGTGATTGTCATGGGGATAGCAGGTCAGGAGGAAGAGGCGAAGCGGCTTGTCCTAAGCTATGCTTCTTCTGCAAAAGCGGCGCAGGCGCTTGACCGGGTAAAGGCGTACTGGCAGGAGAAGGTGAATGTCAGATACCGTACCGGCGACGAACGTTTTGACCTTTTCCTGCGCTGGGTCAGCTTCCAGCCTTTTTTGAGACGGCTTTACGGATGCTCTTTCCTGCCCCATCACGACTACGGGAGAGGCGGAAGAGGATGGAGAGATCTGTGGCAGGATTGTCTGTCCCTTCTGCTGATGGATCCGGGGGATGTGCGTCAGATGATAGTCAGCAATTATGGCGGGGTACGGATTGACGGAACCAATGCTACGATCATAGGCAGTAAGCAGGGAGAATTTATCGCGGACAGGAACGGCATCAGCCGTGTCTGGATGGATCATGCCGTATGGCCCTTTATGACTACCAGACTTTATATGGATCAGACAGGAGACCTGGAAGTTCTGTTGGAGAAGGTACCGTACTTTAAGGATGCGCAGGCCGGACGGGGAACGGAGACTGACGATAACTGGGACGACGGATACGGTATGTGCCAGAAAACATCCGACGGCAGTGTCTATGCAGGAACCATTCTGGAGCATCTTCTGGTGGAGCATTTATGCGCGTTCTATGAAGTGGGCGGACATAATGAAATGCGTCTGCGGGGCGCGGACTGGAATGACGCGCTGGATATGGCGGCAGAAAATGGCGAGAGCGTTGCCTTTACCTGCGCCTATGCAGGGAATCTGAGGCAGCTTGCGGAGTGCCTGAGCCTTATGAGAGACCGGCTGTCTGGCGCGGAGGCAGAGCTTCTCGAGGAGATTGGCATTCTGCTGAGAGATGACAGGGAACTCTATGAGAATATAGAAGCAAAACATGCCGTTTTGAAGGAATACACGGATTTGTGCAGACATAATATCAGCGGCAGGAAGATCCACATATCGATTGACGGACTGATTGAAAATCTGCTTCACAAAGCGGACTGGCTTATGGAGCATATCCGCAGGACAGAATGGCTCCAGCAGGAAAACGGGGAAGGGTGGTTTAACAGTTATTACGACAATCATAAAAACGCGGTGGAGGGCATTTCGGAAAATGGCGTCAGGATGATGCTGACCGGACAGGTGTTTGCGATTATGAGCGGTACGGCGACTGATGACCAGATCCGTCAAATCTGTAAAAGCGCAGACCACTATCTGTATGACGCTTCCATTGGGGGCTATCGCCTGAATACAGATTTTAAGGAACTCAAGTTTGATATGGGAAGGATGTTTGGTTTTGCCTATGGCGAAAAGGAGAACGGAGCCGTATTTTCCCATATGACGGTGATGTATGCAAATGCGCTCTATCAGAGGGGATATGTCAGGGAAGGATACAAGGCCCTCCAGACACTGGCGGATACGGCTCTTAATTTTGACACCAGCAGAATTTATCCCGGCATCCCGGAGTATTTCAACAGCGAGGGGCGGGGGATGTACCACTACCTGACAGGCGCGGCAAGCTGGTACATGATGACGATGATCACAGAAGTGTTCGGCGTCCGTGGGGACGTCGGGGATCTGGTGATAAAGCCCAGGCTTCTGAAAAAACAGTTTGACGAGAAGAAGACGGCTTCCATTCAATTTCGGTTTGCAGAAAAGGCGTTTGAGGTTATTTTCAAAAATCCGGAAGCGTTAGAATTTGGAGCGTATAGAATCGGCCGGGCAGTCTGCGACGGAGAGCCGCTGCAAATCACAGATGGAGGAAAAACTCTACTAAAACGGGAGAGTTTGAAGGCTATGGCGGAAGGCCTTCACAGGATAGAAGTAGAGCTGGTTTCTGTTTAAATACAGAAACCAGCCATGAAACGACAGATGTTACCAGGAAGTGCGGAAATAGTGATCCCGGTATTTCTTGGGAGTCACGCCTACCAGCTTCTTAAAAGTCTGAATAAAGTGGCTTTGTGAGGAGAATGCAAGGTAATTTGCAATTTCAACCAGACTGTAGTCGGAATACCGGAGCAGGTGTTGGGCTTTTTCGATTTTCATTTCGCAAATATAATCGCTGACGGAAATATTAAGCTCCTTTTTAAAAAGTCTGGAAAGATAGCTGGGGGAAAGATCCGCGTGTTTCGCAAGCTCGTCCACAGTGATACGGCGGTTGATGTTGCTGTAAATATAGTCCATGCAAAGGACGATCGGTTTTGGCAGAAAGTTGTTTTTCTTTACCAGAATCATTTTTCGTGTATAGTCAAGGACCATCTGTGTATGAAGTTTTGAGATGGCGTCGATGGAAGTGCAGGCGTCCATCTTCAGAATATAGAAATCGCTGAGGCGGTATGCCTGCTCTAATTCCATGCCGGTCTCCACACAGCGTCTGGTGATCATGGCGACTGTGACAACAAAATGATATTTGATATTGGTCAGAGGATTTGAGGAGAGAATGCCCATCCCTTCCGAATTGGTAAAGGTATTCTCTCTACAGTTCTTCTCCACAAAATCCACATCACCTGAACTGACTGCCTGATAAAAAGAATATTCTTCTTCCAGCGGGCGGTGTGAAAGGGATTCTTCGCTTTTCCGCAGTTCTTCCTGAAACCATTCGGTTCGTAAATTCATGGATTTTCCTCTATATTCGTGGGTATATCATCTGCCAGAAACGGTAATTCTTTGCCGTGCACGCTTGAAATCTCGCCGTGCAGGCTCGGAATCTCGCCGTGGACGCTCCAAACCTCGCCGTGCGCGCTCGAAAAACCTGCGGTTTTCCTCGCTCACGGGCTTCGCCCTATACATGCAGCGAAATATGTGCTTTGGTGAGCAAGCTCCCCGCGCCCATATTCCGCTGCATGTGCACGGCTCATTGCCTTCGCGGCTATTATAGCATGAATCTGACATTTTTGTACATAACCTTGTATATCAGAATCAAATACGGACCTATAATTTTGGAAGTATATTAGACAGGAGGTTGTGTATGAAGTTTGGTTATTTTGATGATGTGAACAGAGAATATGTGATTGAAAGGCCGGATACACCGGCGCCTTGGGCGAATTATCTGGGCTCACCGGAGTACGGAGCCGTCATTTCCAACAATGCCGGAGGGTACAGCTTCGCCAGATCCGGCGCAAACGGCAGGATTTTGCGCTATATCTTTAATCAGTTTGATCAGCCGGGACGCTATATTTATATCCGTGACAATGAGAGCAAAGACTACTGGTCAGCGTCGTGGCAGCCGGTGGGGAAGGATCTTGCGGAGTATAAAAGCGAGTGCCGCCACGGAACGGCATATACCAGAATGATTGCAGATTACAGTGAGATTCATTCGGAGGTTTTATATTATGTTCCACTGAATCAGTCTTATGAGGTTTGGAACCTGAAACTGACGAATCTTTCCGGGACGGCGAGAGACCTGACGGTTACGGGATACGCAGAATTTACCAATGTCAATAACTATGAGCACGATCAGGTTAATCTGCAATATTCGCAGTTTGTTACCAGCACCGCTTTTATGGGGAATCGGATTCGGCAGAGGATTCACGGAAATCTGGATACGCTGGAGGAGGGAAAGGACGTAGATGAGAAGACGGTGATCGAACGCTTTTTCGGTCTGGCGGGAGCGGCGGTTTCTTCGTACTGCGGGGACAGGGAGAGCTTTCTGGGAAGATACCGCGGCTATGGCAATCCTGCCGGCGTGGAAAACGGAGATCTGGGCGGGGAGCTTAATTACAATGAAAACGGATGCGGCGCGCTTGCCACCCGGATTACCTTAGCCCCCGGTGAAACGAAAAATATAGCGTTTATTCTGGGCATGAAGAAAGATGCGCAGGCCGGGGAGATTCTGGACGGTTATGGCAGGCCCGGGGAAACCTGTGGGGAGGAATGGAAGGAACTGATTACGTACTGGCATGGAAAACTCTCCCATTTTCAGGTCAAAACGCCAAGCCCCGAGTTCGATACCATGATCAATACATGGAATGCCTACAACTGCTTTATGACATTTATCTGGTCACGGGCGGCTTCCTTTATTTACTGCGGCCTGCGAAACGGCTACGGATACCGCGACACGGTGCAGGATATTCAGGGAGTGATTCATCTGGCGCCGGAGATGGCGGTAGAAAAGATTCGTTTTATGCTTTCTGCACAGGTGGATAACGGCGGCGGCCTGCCGCTTGTCAAATTCACACACAACGCGGGACATGAGGACACGCCGGACGATCCGTCCTATGTGCAGGCCACGGGCCATCCCGCATATCGTGCGGACGATGCGCTGTGGCTGTTTCCCACTGTCTATAAGTATGTTTCCGAGGCGGGAGATCTCTCCTTTATCGACGAAGTGATTCCCTTTGCCAACAGGGGGGAAGGTACGGTATATGAACATCTGAAACGGGCCATTGATTTTTCCATGAACCATCTGGGAACCCATGGGATGCCTGCCGGGCTGTATGCGGACTGGAATGACTGCCTGAGGCTCGGCAAAGATGGAGAGTCTACCTTTGTGGCGCTGCAGTTTTATTATGCCCTGACCATTATGAAGAAGTTCGCGGCATATAAAAAGGATCAGGATTATATCGGTTATCTGGAGGAGAAACAGGAGAAGCTTGGGACGGTTATACAGGAGCTTTGCTGGAACGAAGACAGATTTATCCGCGGGTTTACGGAGAAGGGCGAGGTGATCGGAAAGCGCACGGACCCGGAAGCCAATGTGTGGTTAAATCCCCAGAGCTGGGCGGTGATCAGCGGTTTGGCCACAGAAAAACAGGCGGATACGGCGCTTGCCACAGTATTCGGGAGATTGAATACGGAATACGGCGCGCTTCTGATGGATCCGCCCTATCACGCCCATGCGTTTGACGGTGCGCTTGCGGTGATTTACAATGCGGGAACCAAGGAAAACGCGGGCATTTTTTCACAGTCACAGGGATGGATCATCCTTGCGGAAGCCCTTCGGGGACATGGGGAACGGGCTTTTATCTATTTCATGGAAAACGCTCCCTCAGCCCAGAATGATCGGGCGCAGATCCGCAGGCTGGAGCCCTATTGTTACGGACAGTTTACGGAAGGGAAGGACAGTCCGCATTTTGGACGCTCCCACGTGCATTGGCTGACAGGAACCGCGTCCACGGTGATGGTAGGATGCGTGGAAGGTATACTTGGTATGCGCCCTGATTTCTATGGAATAAAGATTGCGCCCTCTGTGCCGAAGGAATGGGAGTATTTTGAGATCGAAAAGGAGTTCAGAGGCAGCCATTTACATATCGTGGTCAGAAACCCCGGACATGCAGAGTCGGGCTGCAGGAGGCTTACGGTCAATGGAAAGGAAATGGAGGAAAACTATATTCCTGTAGAATTGCTGAAAGAACAGACGGAAATCGAGCTGTTTATGTCATAAATGCAGGTTATGACATGAATCTGATATTTTTAAAACTATTTTAATATATCATTCTGCACAAAAAGGATATGGTATTACTTAAGAAAACGACGGAAAGTCATATTCCGGAGAAAAACAATTTCATTTACAGGAGGTACATATTTTATGAAAAAGAAACTACTCAGTGCAGTTCTTGTATCCGCCATGCTTGCAGGCACTCTGGCGGGGTGTGGCTCTGGGGGGGGGGTAAATTCAACTCCTACAGATAACGGAGGAAGTGCAGACACCGGCAGTGATGTTTCGGCGGATGGCGGAGCAAGTGAGGCAGCGCAGACAGACGAGGGGCAGGTTATCAACATCTACAGCTTCAATGACGAGCTGCGAAACCGTATTACGGCAGTTTATTCGGCTATCGAGAATACGTCCGATGACGGCACCGTGTCTACCTTAAATGACGGGACGGAAATTCACTGGATCATCAATCCCAATCAGGATGGCGTTTATCAGGATAAGCTCGATGAAGCGCTTAACGGTCAGGCCAGTGCCTCCGCAGACGACAAGGTTGATATCTTTGCCGCCGAGCTGGATTATATCGTTAAATATACGGATGCGGATATCAATGTTGCAATGCCCCTTGAGTCTCTGGGTATTAACCCGGATACGGATCTGGCGGACCAGTTCGACTTCACAAAGACCGTGGCCAGCGACCAGAATGGTGTGCAGAGAGCTTCCACATGGCAGGCATGCCCCGGCGTCCTGGTATACCGCCGCGACATCGCAAAGGAAGTTTTCGGTACGGACGATCCCGAAGAGATCGGTAAGAAAACCAAGGACTGGGACGTTATGAAGGAAACGGCGGAGGAGCTTAAGGCAGCCGGTTATTACACATTCTCCTCCTATGCAGATACGTTCCGTCTGTACAACAACAGTATGGCGGACGCATGGGTTTCACCGGGAGAGACGACCATTAAGGTTGACCAGAAGATCATCGACTGGGTAACGGATTCCAAAGAGTGGAAAGATGCAGGTTATTTTGATCCGGCTGTCAAGGGACAGTGGAATTCCGACTGGTTTACGGCGATGAGCTCCAGCGCCAAGGTATTTGCATTTCTTTTCCCGGCATGGGGCATTGACACGCAGATGGTACCGAACTGGGATGGGGAGGCAGGCGCATGGGCTGTCACAAATGCTCCTCTTTCCTACAATTGGGGCGGTACGTTTGTCCTCGCAGCAGAGGGTACGGATAACCCTTCCCATGTAAAGGATATTATTCTTGCACTGACGGCTGATACAGATAATCTGACAATGATTTCCAAGGAGTATGCGGACTTTACAAATGCAAAATCCGTTATGCAGGCAGCGGCGGCAGACGACAGTTTTGCATCCGATTTCCTTGGCGGACAGAATCCCTATGTATACTTTACACCCGGTGCAGACTCAATCAAGATGGCTCCACTTTCAGCATATGATCAGGGCTGTGTAGAACTGGTTCAGAATGCGTTTGGCGATTACTTACAGGATCAGATTGACTACAATAAGGCAAAAGAAAACTTTGAGACAGCAATCAGGGAGCGTTATCCTGAAATCACTCAGATCCAGTGGCCAGAATAAAAACCATCAATTGCGGTGCATTCGTGCACCGCAGTATTTTAAAAAGAGGGAAGTGGTAGCCTATGAAACAAAAACGTAAAAAGATCGATTATTCAAAGTGGGGATATATTTTTATCCTTCCGTTTTTTGCAAGTTTCTTTATTTTTTCGCTAATTCCGCTTATCGATACCATTCGATACAGCTTTTATGAATATTATCGTTCCGGTCTCAAGGAGATCGGCCCTAATTTTATCGGTATGGCAAATTATGCCGAGCTGCTGAAATCCGATATGCTGAAATATGCAGGGAACACCCTGATTCTGTGGCTCATCGGTTTTCTGCCGCAGATTGTAATTGCGCTGCTTTTGGCTTCCTGGTTTGTAGATGCGAGGTTAAAGATCCGCGGGCAGCAGTTCTTTAAGGTAGTTATTTATCTGCCGAACCTAATCATGGCTTCCGCCTTTGCAATGCTGTTCTTTACCCTGTTTTCAAACAAGGGGCCGATTAATTCTATTTTATTGTCAATGGGAGTGACACAAAATCCCATTGATTTTATGGGTTCCGTTTTTGGAACAAGGACTCTGGTCGGTGTGATGAACTTCCTGATGTGGTTTGGCAATACAACAATTATGCTGATGGCGGCAATCATGGGCATCAGCCCGGACATCTTTGAGGCATCGGAAATAGACGGCTGTAACAGCATGCAGAGATTCTTTCGTATCACCCTTCCGCTGATTCGTCCGATTCTTGCTTATACATTGATTACATCCATTATCGGCGGTCTGCAGATGTTTGATGTGCCGCAGATTCTGACAAACGGTCAGGGAAGCCCGGACCGGACGTCCACGACGCTGATTATGTTCTTAAACAACCACTTAAAGAGCAAGAATTATGGTATGGCAGGCGCGTTGTCTGTTTACCTGTTCATCGTGAGCGGTATTCTGTGCTTTATTGTTTACCGGATAACAAACGATGAGGATCCGGATGGATCCAAGGCAGCAGCCAGAAAGAATAAGAAGGGAAGGAGATAAGAGAATGAAATCAAAAGAATATAACTCTTTTCGCACTGTGTTTGCGCATGTGTTACTTGTCATCCTGTCATTTATGTGCCTGTTTTTCTTTTATATCCTGTTTGTGAATTCAACACGTTCCCACGCGGATCTGCAGAAAGGATTTTCTGCGCTGCCCGGAAGCTATTTTTTCACAAACCTGACAAACGTTACCAATGACGGCACTTTCCCGATGGTGCGGGGCATCGTGAACAGTCTGATTGTCTCCGGCTGTTCGGCGGCAATCTGTATTTACTTCTCTGCACTGACTGCATATGGATTGTATGCCTATGACTTTAAGGCAAAGAAGGTTGCCTTTACGTTTATCATGGCAATCCTTGTCATGCCTACCCAGGTTACGGCAATGGGATTCTTACGTTTGATTACAAAGATGGGAATGTATGATTCCCTGCTTCCGCTGATTATTCCGTCGATCGCGTCGCCGGCTGTCTTTTATTTCATGTACAGTTATCTGCAGTCATCGCTTCCGCTCTCGCTGGTGGAGGCGGCAAGGATTGACGGTTCTAAGGAGTTTCGTACCTTTAACCAGATCGTTCTTCCGATCATGAAACCGGCCATGGCGGTACAGGCGATTTTCACATTCGTGGGTTCGTGGAACAATTATTTTGTTCCCGCACTGGTGATCCAGTCAAAGGATAAAATGACAGTGCCGATTTTGATTGCACTCCTTCGAGGCGCGGATTACCTGAACCGTGATATGGGGAAAATATATATGATGATAATGGTGGCAATCGTTCCGATCGTTCTTGTATATCTGTTCCTCTCAAAGTACATCATCGCAGGCGTGACCCTTGGCGGTGTAAAAGGATAAGGGAACAAAGATAGGATGGAGGCAAATATGGAGAAAAGCAGAGATATTCCGAAAGGATACCGCCTTGTATGGGAAGATCAGTTTGACGGAAATGCTCTGAATATGGATCACTGGAGTTATGAATGCCATCAGCCCGGATGGGTGAACCAGGAACTACAGGAATATGTGGAAAGTTCAGATTATGCTTATGTAAAAGACGGAGAGCTGGTTATCCAGCCTGTGAAAAAAGTAGATGATAAGGGTAAAGTCAGTTATGTATCGGGCAGGATAAATACGCTTAATAAGTATAGCTTTCAGTATGGATGGATCGAAGCCAGAATTAAGGTTCCGAAGGGAAAAGGGTTTCTTCCTGCATTCTGGATGATGCCCGCGGATGAGGATTTCTATGGACAGTGGCCTAAGTGCGGGGAAATTGACATCATGGAAGTGCTTGGCCATCAGACGGACTGCCAGTATGCAACCATACATTATGGAGAACCACACAGGCAGCAACAGGGATCTTATGTCTTGGAGGCGGGAGATTTTGCACAAGAGTATCATGTGTTTGCCTGCAAATGGGAGCCTGAAAAGCTGAGCTTTTACGTGGATGGTAAGGAGTTTCACGTTGTGACGGATTGGTTTACAGCCAAAGAAGGGGAAGAAAAAGAGCCATATCCTGCTCCGTTTAACCAGCCCTTCTACATGATATTGAATGTGGCAGTGGGCGGAACGTGGCCCGGCGATCCGGATGAAACAATGGCTTTTGACGAGACTGCCGCGATGAAGGTGGACTATGTCAGAGTGTATCAGAAGATATATACTGGGGGAGTGGAAATATAAAAGTCTTCAGAATGTGTAAAAGGATAAAGAATTAGATTTCATATTGTTTGCAGAGAGCGGGGAAATAGGGGTTCACTTCTATTTCTCCGCTTTTGTGGCGGCCGGAAACCTGTTATGCATAATAAAGAGACCGGATATCATTTTGTAGAATATAAAAATTTATAAATTTTTATAAATAGTATTGACAAATTTATAAAAAGTAGCAATAATACAGGGGAACATAAAATATGTGAGGAAAAGGTATGACATTAAAGGCTAAAGAGATAGCGGAGATATTAGGCATATCACAGGCAACATTATCACTTGTTGTAAATAATAAACCAGGAATCAGTGAGAAAACCAGAAACAGAGTGATACAGGAACTGCGGGACGGGGGATATGATTATCTGTTAAGCGATCAGGCGAGAAAAGGCGTGGAGCTGGCGGGGGAAGTACGTTCGATAGGTTTTATCATTTATACGGTTTCCGGAGATTTGTTAGGCCATAATTCCTTTTTCCCGTTCATTATGGAAGGACTTGAGAACAGAGCGAGAAAATACGGATATAACATTTGTTTTATCACTGTTCGGAAGGAAAATATTCAGGACGATCTGCGGAATATCAGGGAGGCCGGTTACTGTGGATGCGCTATTTTTGCGACGGAGATGCATGAAGATGATATCGCGCATTTTATGAAATTGGAAATACCGCTGGTACTACTCGATAATTGTTTTAATACACATAGTTTGAATGCGGTTAAGATAAATAACCAACAGGGAACACATCTTGCAGTACAGAATCTGGTAAAGCATGGACATAAGAAAATAGGGTATCTGCGTAGCGGGCTGGATATAAACAGTTTTGAGGAAAGATACCGCTCTGCGATACATGCGATGCATAGTTTTGGCATTGAGATGGCGGATCAATATACTTACACGATTGGATATCGGATAGAAGCTGCGGCAGAGGGAATGAAAAAACTGCTGGAAAATGGAGTGGATTTGCCGACGGCTTTTCTTGCTGACAATGATGTGGTGGCAGCGGGAGCTATGCTGGCCTGCCACGGGGCGGGAATAAGGATTCCGGAAGAGTTGTCTTTTATTGGATTTGATGACAGACCGGAGTGCATATTGTGCAGTCCGCAATTATCCACGATACGGATATCCAGACAGTATTTTGGGGCAGAAGCAATCGAGGTGCTGATACGGATGCTGAATGGGGAAACAAATATACAGATGAAGATAGAGATTGGCACGGAGTTGGTTGAGCGGGGCAGTGTGCACTTTGTTACATGATAAGGGATATTTGAATTGAATGGTTTTAAGATGGGCCGTTCTGGTTGAATCTTTCGCTGTCTTATGATGCGGAAAATGAAATCAGGGCGGTTTTTTATGTAAAATGGAATGTTTTTGTATAGCGTATGATGGCCGATGCACAAAATGATAAAGCATGGGTCATTTTTGCATAATTGCTATAAATAAAATTTAGCAATTATTTACAATTATGAATAATAT
>CAMQTN010000078.1 GCA_947037115.1 uncultured Lachnospiraceae bacterium | reverse complement strand
AGTTAGCAGTTTTTGAACGGCTCCTTCACCTTCTCCTTGTTTTTATCAAGGAAGAATGCCATGCCGTACTTCTGATCCTCTGTCTCGAAGCAGTCACCGAACAGTTTCTCCTCAATCACAATCGCCTCGTCCATGCCGGCCTCCAAACCATCGTTGATCGCCTTCTTGCAGTTGCGGACAGCGATGGGCGCATTCTTAGCGATACCGGAAGCCATCTTTTCCGCAGCCGCCATCAGTTCTTCCTGGGGATAAACTGCATTCACCAAACCGATGCGGAGCGCCTCGTCAGCCTTGATATTTCTTGCCGTATAAATCATCTGCTTTGCCATGCCGGGGCCGACGATTCTGGCAAGTCTCTGTGTACCGCCAAACCCGGGTGTAATGCCAAGGCCAACCTCGGGCTGCCCAAACACCGCGTTCTCGGAGCAGATTCTGATATCGCAGCTCATGGAAATCTCACAGCCGCCGCCCAGTGCGAAACCGTTCACCGCCGCAATCACGGGAACCGGGAAAGTCTCCAGCTTGCGGAACACATCGTTGCCCTTCTTGCCAAAAGCTTCACCCTCCGCCTTGGTCAGCGTGCTCATCTCTCCAATGTCCGCACCTGCCACGAAGGATTTCTCGCCTGCACCCGTAAGGATCAGGCATCTGATTTCCTTTAAGTCTACTGCGTCAAGGGTCTCGTTCAGCTCATCCAGCACAGCGGAATTCAGCGCGTTCAGCGCCTTTTCGCGGTTGATCGTGATAATGCCGACCTGTCCCTTTGCCTCATATAATACAAATTCCATTGTATGTATCTCCTTTTGATTATTATTTTCACAACCTGCGGAGAATGTCTGTTTTTCGACATTTTCCCAAACGAGAGTTAGAACATCTTGCCGTCCTGTCCTATGGCGGGACGGCTTTAGATGTCCTTCTCGTTTTTTTACATTTCTACAATGGTAGCGCAGCCCATACCACCGCCGATACACAGTGTAGCAAGACCCTTCTTTGCACCTTTCGCCTGCATCTCATGAAGCAGTGTCACCAGAATACGCGCACCGGAAGCGCCTACCGGATGGCCCAGTGCGATCGCGCCGCCGTTAGGGTTAAGCTGCTTGTCTACGTCGATGCCAAGTTCCTTACCCACTGCAACGGACTGTGCCGCAAACGCCTCGTTCGCCTCGATGATATCGAAGTCCTCGATCTTGTAGCCGGCCTTTGCCATAACCTTCTTTGTTGCGGGAACAGGACCGATACCCATAACCTCGGGTCTGCATCCTGCAAGTGCGCCTGCCACGAAGGTTGCCATAGGCTTAACACCAAGCTCCTGTGCTTTCTCCTCGCTCATCACAACGATGGCAGCCGCGCCGTCGTTGATACCGGAAGCATTACCTGCGGTCACGAAACCGTCGGGATTGATGGTGCGAAGCTTCTGTAAGCCCTCGATGGTAGATCCCGGTCTCGGGCCCTCATCTACCTTAAACTCAACCATCTCTTTTTTCTTCTTCACCATAACGGGAACGATCTCATTGTCGAAAGCGCCGCTCTTCTGCGCAGCCTCAGCCTTTAACTGGCTCTTTAATGCGAACTCGTCCAGCTCTTCGCGGGTAAGGCCCCACTCTCTGCAGATGTTGTCCGCAGTCATAATCATGTGGTAATTATTGAAAGCATCCCAGAGGGCATCATTTACCATCGTGTCCACCAAGGTGCCGTTGTTCATTCTGTAACCGTAACGGCCCTGCATCACAGCGTAAGGAGCCATGGACATGTTCTCCATACCACCTGCAACCACGATGTCAGCGTCCCCTGCCTGAATCATCTGTGCCGCCATGTTTACGCAGTTTAAGCCAGAACCGCAGACTACGTTGATGGTAACCGCCGGAACCTCGTTGGGAAGGCCGGCTTTGATGGAAGCCTGGCGAGCCACGTTCTGGCCCTGTCCTGCCTGGATGACACAGCCCATGTACACCTGATCAACCTTATCAGGCGCAACACCTGCTCTGTTAAGCGCTTCCTTGATCACCACTGCTCCCAGCTCTGCTGCCGGTATCGTGCTCAGGCCTCCGCCCATAGTACCGATTGCTGTACGGCAGGCACCTGCCAAAACTACTTTTTTTGCCATCTTCTTTTCCTCCATGATTTTAAATTATTTTTATTAAGAAGCCCTTGTATCCGGGCGGGGAAACCTTTTCCCTGCCCAAGGCGCGGGCCGAATGCTGCAACGCAGCCAATTCCCTGTGCAGCCCGTGCATATAAAGGCTTATGTACGATTGTTATTTTTTTGTCATTGTCCACCGCTCTCATTGTATCATAGCAAAATTATTTTTGCAATCTACTTACCGTGCTCTTATATCTCAAATTTCTCCACCAGTTCCACCATGGTCTCCACCTGTGATTTCTGTTCCGTGCTGACAGCGGCCGTCTCTTCGGATGTTGCCGAATTGTTGTCAACGGCAGAAGAAACCTGCGAGACGTTTTCATTCAGCTCCTGCATACGCTGTGTGTCCCGCTTCAGGATCTGCTCTATCTGTCCCATTTTTTCCGTGGCCTCTTTTGCGTCGGTCATGACCTCGTTCATGTTGGCCTCTGTCTCCTCGGCAATGGAGATGCTCCTGTTCATGACTGAAACCGTTGTCTCGATCAGCTCCGTTGTCCTGCCCGCCGCCTTCGCAGATTCGCTCGCCAGATTTTTCACCTGCTCCGCCACGACGGCAAAGCCTTTGCCCGCCTCGCCCGCTCTCGCCGCTTCGATAGCCGCATTCAGCGCAAGAAGGTTTGTCTGGGACGCTATATCCTCTATCGCCCCTATGATCGTGCCGATCTGCTCCGAACATCTGCCGATTTCCTGAATGGAATCTTTCAATTCCTGCAGTTTCTCATTGCCCTTTGTCAGTGTCTGCCCTGCCGAAGACGCCATTCTTGCAGATTCTTCAGCCTCACGCGCATTTTCTTCCATGCTCTTTGTCATGGCGTCAAATGCCGTCATCAGCTCCGATACCTTGATTGCCTGCAGCGTGCAGTTTTCAGCCAGATCCTGCGCGGCGAATGCCAACTGTTCTGAGCCGCTGTCAATCTGTCCCGCAACCGTGTGGATCGTCCTGATCGTCTCGTGCATCTTCTCCCCGATCTGTAGAAAAGATTCTTTGATCGATACAAACTCACCCACATATTCCTGTCTGATCTCAATCCGATAATCGCCGTTCCCCATCTTTTCAAGGGTCTGGGTAATTTCTTCTATCATGCCGAGCAGATTTTTCTTCATAAAAGCAATTGCGGAAACCATCTTTCCGACTTCGCTCTCGTCCTCCTCCATGTCAAGCTCCACATGAAATTCGCCGCCCGCAAGTACAGCCATCTGTTCCGACACCTTCAGGATCGGTTCCAGAAGCTCTTTCTCAGAAAATTTTATCGTCCTGATCATCTCTTTCACCACATACAGGAAAGAGACCGCAAACAGAATTTCAAATATGTACTGTAGAATTTTCAGCACTGTCTGGGTGCTGTCTTTTCTTTGCAGAATGGCGAGGATTGTCTCATCCGTCTGCTGATTGATCTGATCCACTGAATTTCCATACTCGGCGCTGAATACACATGCCTGTGCCGACGCCTGATCCCCCGCCTGCACATATGCAATCGCTTCCTGCTCCAACGGAACAAGCTGATCAGACATGGCGGCAATCTGGTTCAGGCTCGTCCACTCACCGTCCCTGAGACCGCAGTCCTTTAAGTCCTCAAGCGCCTGTTCCCTGTTTTTGTCCTCATTCAATTCCTTCATATAGCCGTCATAATACTTCTGTTCCCCCGTGACAGCGTAAGACTGTATATAATAGGTCAACGTTTTGGACGCAGTCCGATACTGATTCAACGCCACAGTTGTGTTAATCTGGGCAGTGCGTATACTTGACAATCCCATATTAAATGCGATAAATCCAACCAGCAGCGCACCTCCTATGGCCACTGAAAGTAATGCCTGCTTCACCAGCCGTTTTAACCGCGCCGCCTGACTCTTTTTTTCCGATACCCCATTCTGCTTTCCCCCCATAGTCCCTCCTTCTCCAAAATTAAGATATGATTTAACAACTTGTTGTGCAAAACAACTGATGCTATAAAAAGTATATCTAAATCATTGGCTGTTTTCAACAACTTATTTTAGATAACAGCTTACCGGTCGATCTGCGCAGGCAAAGTTCTTTTTCTTTCTGTTCCACGCCTCCACTGCCGGGTCCGTCATGGGCACAACTCTCCTCCACTCTTTACTGTCCCCGATCTTCTCCACTTCACAGCGGTTCCGGTAAAGAAATTTTGTGAGTTCGTAGCAGTCCACCCAGATCTCGTTGTTTCCTTCTTTCTGGGATTCGTCAAAGATAAGCTGCAGTCCCCAGTGAAGATGCACGGTCTTGATATTGTTCACATTCTCCGTGGTACTGTAGCCCGTGTGTCCCATGTAGCCGATCACATCCCCGGCGGTCACCACACTGCCCTCTTCCAATCCCTCCGCATAAGGATAATTCTGACGCAGGTGCGCATAGTAATAGTAGCGTTTGCCGTCAAAACTGCGGATGCCGATGCGCCAGCCCCCGTACTGGTTCCATCCCAGAGCCTCCACATAGCCGGATTCTATCGCGATAATCGGCGTGCCGATCTGCCCCATCATGTCATGCCCCAGATGCGGCCTGGCATATCCGTAACTGCGCGAAGACCCGAAGTCGTCATAATGGCTGTAGTCAAAACCCTTCGCAATGGGAGAAAATGCTTTCAGACCGTAAACCCGCTTACCGTCCAGCGTAAACGCCCCCACCATACCGTCAAGCACCGCTGTGTACGCCTCCAGATAATAGTCATAATACTCCATATCCTTTGTCAGTTCCTCCATGGTAGTCCCGCCGCCCTTTAACTTTTCTGCTGTCTCACGGATCTTTCTGACGCTGTTTTTGTCGAACTGTCCGCCGGTTCTTGCCGCCTCGCAGGCCAGCAGCTCAATCCAGTTTACATGCACCTCGTCTTTGTAGGTCTCCACATCCAGATCGTAGGCCTCCGCCAGTGCCTCGCAGGTGACATGCAGTTCCACCCACTTGATATAATTGCCGTCAGCAGTCACCTCCACCGCCTGCCCTTCGCCGCTCCCCTGCCAGACAGACATCAGCCGCCGTCCGCCGGGCAGTTCTCCTGCAATACACACGCAGACAACAGCAAGCAAAAAGAGCATCCCGATTCTCCTGATCGTCTGACCCGCTGCATCTCTCCCTCTTTGTCCCCCATTTTTTCTCATACTTTGCACCCCGCACCATCCGTACTCCGCCTTACCGTAAATATATGTGCGCCAAAATTGCGGTATGTCATTGGACAAAATATCAGATTGTTCCACGACGCATATCCTGTTATGATAGAAGTATATCGGAATTGTTCACGGGAGGAGCTTCGCATGAAAGAAAATATCCGAAAAAAACTACAGGGACGGGAAATGTTCCTATTCTGCACCGCCACGTCCCTGCTCCTTTTCGCCGCCGCCCTGCTTTTGGCGTCCCCAAAGGAACTTCTTCGCGGCATGGTGACCATCGTGCTCACCCGAGACGCACTTGTTACAGATTATTTTGAGCTGGCCGGCTTCGGCGCAGCCTTTCTCAATGCAGGACTCGTCATGGGACTCGGCATTCTTCTCATCCACCGTCTGAAACTCCCCTTCACGGGACTTACCATGGCCGTGCTCTTCATCAACGCAGGCTTCGCCCTTTTTGGTAAAAATCCGGTCAACGTCCTGCCCATGCTGTTTGGCACCTGGCTCTATGCCAGATTTCATCGCGCCGGCATGAACCGCTATATTTATACAGCCCTCTTCGGTTCCTGTCTTGCGCCCATGGTGACGGAGCTTGTATATCTGCTGCCCTTTTCCTTTGCTGTCAATCTGGGAATTGCCGTTATCGTCGGTGTCTTTTCCGGCTTTGTGCTTCCGCCCCTCTCCGTACATACTGCTTCCATGCACATGGGCTACAATCTTTTTAATATGGGGTTTGCCGGAGGGCTTTTTGCCTTTGTCATGATGTGTGTCCTGCAATCCTTCAGTCTGGAGAGCAACAGTGTCTTCATCTGGAGCTACGGCCGGCCTCTCTGGCTGCTCATCAGCCTGTACCTGTATTTCGCGGCCACCCTGCTTTTCGGTCTGTTTCTAAACCGAGAAAGCCTGCGCTCCTTCTTTAAGCTGATGCAGCATCCCGGCCGCGCGGTAACGGACTTTGTCCTGATGAATGGTGTTCCGGCTACTTTGGTCAACATGGGGGTTATCGGTTTGCTGTGCACCACCTACATCCTGTTGATCGGCGGTGATCTGTCCGGCCCCGTAGTCGGCGCAATCCTTACCGCCTTCGGTTTTGCCGCCTTCGGCGTCCACGTGCGCAATTTTCCGCCTGTATTGCTCGGTGTCTTCCTCTCCACCTTCATCACCCACATGGAACCCACCACACCGGGAATCCAAATGGGCGCCGTATCCGCTGTCGGTCTTGCCCCCGTCGCCGGACAGTTCGGTATCCCGGCCGGGATCATTGCCGGTATGCTGCACGCAGCGGTTGTTATGTGCACCTCTTCCCTCTACGGCGGATTAAACCTGTACAACAACGGCTTCTCCACCGGCCTTGTCGCAATTGTGCTGGTACCGGCCCTGGAGAGCTTTATCAAAGGCTTTCAGATAAAAAGGAACAGAAAAACAGACAATGAAAAAGACAGCGCGGCATCCGCGCAGAAATGAGGACAGCATGACACACGAAGAAAAAAAGACTGCAAAAATTGTAGAAGAATTAACCATGTTCTTCTTTGCTCTCGAGGCAACCTATATCGACACCCGGATTGAGCGCGGGGAAAGGCAGACCGTTATCAGTCTGGAAGCCGATTTCAATCCGGCTTACGCCGACAGGCTCTCCAATCTGGATACCTATCTGAACGGCCGAAAAAATGACGGTATGGGAGATCTCTACTGGGAACTGGCAGGCAGCGGCGATCCCGGCGAAACCAGCCAGTTACTTCTGGTCGGCATGATGATAGACCGCGCCGAAATCGATGTAAAGGAAAACAGGGTGAACCTCACCCTGTTCCGGACCATCTGAACCCTTAAGGAAGCACTGATTGCCTCACCGCTTCCTTCGGGCCTTCCTAGTTTTTTACCCGGTACACAAATTCCCGCTGGATGGCAAAGCTGATAAAGAACAGTAAAATATCCACCGGCATCTTGACCCCGACTTCCGCGCCGCCAATCAGACCGTACAGCATATTCACCAGAAAGGCGCTGCACGCCATCTGACAGACCGCCAGCATGGCGTACTTGCCGATCGTCACCGCCACACCTGCCCTGCTCTTGAAAACCACCCGGTAGTTGATCAGGAAATTGTAAACGGCAGAAATCACCCTCGCGCCCACTGTGGCCGCCACAATGTAGGGAATCCCCGAAAGGACTCCCTCCGCCCGCTGCAGCATCGCGCAGAACATTTGAAAGAGGAGTAAATCCAGCACACTGGAAGAGAGCGATGAGAAGAGAAACTTCCCGAACACCAGATAAATCCGCAGGGAATCTGTGACGGGGTTAAAATGGCTCGTTTTATTCTCCTCGATGTAGACCGTTTCCACCGGTACTTCCACTATGGGAATATTCATATCTTTCGTCTCGATGAGCATATTCGTCTCATACTCAAACCGTTCTCCTCTGACCTGCATCAGCTTCCTCATGAAAAAAGCAGGAATCGCACGCAGTCCGGTCTGCGTATCCGAAACGGAAAGTCCCAGCAGATACCGGAACACCTGTCTGGTGCACTTATTGCCAAAACTCGACCGCGCCGGCACTTTGGGCCCATCAAAATTCCGGCAACCCAAAATCAGGCTCTCCTGGTCCTCCCACAACGCCCGCATACACGCCAGAATATCCGCCGGCATATGCTGCCCGTCGGAATCCGCCGTCACACAGCCCGGTGCCCCGTGAAATTCCCGCAGACAATAATTGAATGCCGTCTTGAGCGCCCTGCCCTTTCCCAGATTTACGGCGTGGTACAAAACAGTGCAGTTTTCCATCGCTTCCGCCTGCCTGAAAAAAGGAGTATATGCTTCCCCGCTGCCGTCATCCACCACGATCACGTGACGGATTTCCACCGCCTGTAGGGCGTGCAGCAGCGTAATTAACTTTTCGTCCGGCTCATAGGAAGGTATGATCACCGGTATTTCCAAATAAGAGGACATGAACTGTCTCTTTCTCCTGTCTTTTTATGCGTTTTCCGCTTACTGTATGGTTTCTATTGTGACACACGTGTCAGCTGCAAGTTTTCTCCGTCATCCGAAATGCGGTACAGCACGCCGCAGGAAAAACTTTCATTCTGTGTCACCACATCAAAGATAGCATTCTCGTCCGCATCCGTCTCCTCCACATAGAGGTAGGACGCATGACTGCCCCTGATCTGCCCGAGCACCCAATCCGCAGACGCTTCATCCAGATCCATCTCTTTATGCACAACAGATACCGGCGCCGCCATATAACTTGTAAAAATATTTTGAAATTCCGGCGTATCGGCTCCTCTGAAATAGTACACCCGCGCCGTATCCTCCGACCGCAGGATCTGTACCGCATCCAGAAACGCTTCCGCACTCTCATCGATGTACGCTTCCCGCTCACGCTGCTGTTCCTCTAAATCATCCCGATAACCGACAAGCCCATAATAGCCAGTCTGATAATTCGCTGTCAGCGCCACAAAGCCGATAAAGCATAGCTGCACCCCGTATTGACGAATCAGCCGCGGATACTTTTCCTTCTCAAAAAGTTGTCCGCCGTGGTTCAGCCATATCTGCGCCAGAAACAGTAATGTGCCGATGGTAAAGGGCGCGCCGTAACGTTCGATGGACAAAATCATGCCAGAGGTTTCCAGATACTGCGTTTCTCCGGCAAAAATCGTTATATGGGCAAGAAAGATAATGCCGTAAAAGAGCGCGCCGCTGACCGTACAGAAAGCCAGAATCATTTTCCCCATCTTCGCAGACAGCAGCTTTCGCTTCCAGAAAAACAGGGAAAGCAGGCAAATAACAAGATAACAGCCAACAGGCGTCATATCGATAAAAAGGCTTTTATTCCTGTGCAGCGGCGCCCCAAAAAATGCCCGCAGAAATGCCGCCGCATACTCTCCCATATAACCCGACAAGCCATAGTCGTCGGTAACCACATATTTTACCGCAGTCGTAGTGGAATTCGCAATACGTCTCATGAGCAGGCAAAACAGCATCCATGTACCGCCCGTGATCATTGGCGGTACCGCAATCGCGGGCAGTCTGCAAAGCCATGCGTGCTTCCTGTCGTCCTCGTGCCATTTTCTGCCTTCCCCGCTGTACTGATACAACAGAAAAAACAGAAGCCCAAACAGCGTCCACACAAAGCCGATTGATTTAACCAGCACAAGCACACTCAGGTAAAGCGCCAGTCTGCCATAATAAAAGAACTCCGATTCCACTTCCCTGTCCGTCACCGCGTAAAGAAAACTGCCGTAAATGCACGCCATGGTCAGATCAGCGCAGAACCCATGATATCCGAAATACTCTCCGATGCTCGGAAAAAACCACAGCGCCGCCGCCATGAGTGCCGT
Source organism: uncultured Lachnospiraceae bacterium (assembly GCA_947037115.1). Lineage (GTDB taxonomy): Bacteria > Bacillota > Clostridia > Lachnospirales > Lachnospiraceae > UBA3282. The sequence goes on along the minus strand of CAMQTN010000078.1, from coordinate 7,631 downwards.
GATAAGCACATTTTTCCCTTTCCATTTCTTTAACAGTGGAAACAGAAAGACCAGATTCATCGTATAGTATCCGGCAAAAGCCAGCCCCTCCCTGAACTCCTGTGGATTCAGGTGCAGAAACCACCACTTGATCAGTTGAGATCCCGGCGGATAATCTCCGAAAGCCGGCGCCACATTCCCGTATTTTCCTGCAAAGCCGTCCGAAAAATAAAGCGCTCTCGCATCCACCGCCCAAAAGTTAAAATCATCCCACCATGTCACCGGCTTCGCAAATGTACAGACTGCCACCACGGCCAGAAGAGTAAGGCTCACAATAAAGGAGGGCTGCATCATATGAGATCTGCATGTGCTGATAAAACTTTGCCGGACCTCTTTCTGCCGGGTTGACAGCCAGATGAAAAACGAAAGCACCACCGCCGCCGCTATCCCGTCAATCCATGAAAGATGATGCAGAAATGCCAGCACATACAGCGTAAGCGCCAGCCCGCAGACAAACACAGGCAGCGTCTCCACAAGTCTGACCCGGAAACGCCATGCAACAACCAATATACAAATGAGAACAGCCAGCATGTGCAGCGGCACCATAAAATATGTCATGGTGAAATTTTCCTCTTATGCATAAGATCGCCCTGTCACTTCTGACAGGGCGATATGGTATTTTCTATTTCGCAACAAGGCTTGTCCCGCTCTCACGGTCCGCCTTACACCTCAGGCTCAATCAGCCCGTAAGTATTTCCCTTTCTCTTGTAGACCACGTTCACCTGATCCGTCTCCGCATTGCAGAACACAAAGAAACTATGTCCCAACAGCTCCATCTGTACACAGGCGTCCTCCGGATACATGGGTTTGATGTCAAACTTCTTCGTCCGGATAATCTGCACTTCCTCCTCATCCATGAAGTCCTTCTCGATAAACTCCTGCCGGAAGACACCTGCCCCCTGCTTCTTGTCCACCAGCTTATTCTTGTATTTCTTAAGCTGCCTTTCAATAATCTCTTCCACCAAATCGATGGATACATACATATCGCTGCTAACCTGCTCGGAACGAATGATATTACCTTTCACAGGGATCGTTACCTCAATCTTCTGCCGGTCTTTCTCCACGCTGAGCGTAACATGTACTTCTGTATCTTCGGTAAAAAACTTCTCCAGTTTACCGATCTTATCCTCCACTGCTGCCCGTAATCCAGGTGTTACCTCGATATTTTTTCCGACAATGTTAAATTTCATCTCACTCATCCCTTTCCCATTCGGATTTCTTGAGTTCAGTATACCATATGTTGTACTCCTATTGCAACATTTTGCTCCTATTTGGTGGATACTCACAAAACATATGTTTCAGGAAAGCACGATCGACTCGGTCAAAAAACTGTGGATATTGTGGATAAGTCGGTGCATTAATCCATTTTATCATAAAATTTTATCCTTTTTATGTGGATAAGTCAGAATTTTCGTATAAGCTGTCAGAAGCAGTCTGCGCAAATATCTCCCTGTCGCTGCCGTCTTCTGTCTCTGCTTATTCATACAAAAAGGAGACAGCCCCGAAGAACCGTCTCCCGCTTTTCGTTTCTTATGTCCAAATACGTCCCGCTCCACCCTTTACTAGAGGATTCTCCTGATGGAAAGAATAGAACGATAGTTTGCGTTAGATACAATAATACCTGTCTTGGAGGTCGATGCGTGCACGATCTGGCCATTGCCCGCATAGATACCCACATGTCCGGAATAACAGATGATGTCTCCGGGCTGTGCATTCTCCAGGCCATTTACCGCTGCGCCCACACTTCTGTCCGCCGCCGAAGAATGGGGCAGGCTCACACCAAAGTTTTTGTAGACGCTCATAACAAAGCCGGAGCAGTCCGCACCGTTGGTCAGGCTGGTGCCGCCGTACACATAGGGATTCCCCACAAACTGTTTCGCAAACTGTACCACATCGGCGCCCGTGCTTCCCGTCGGATTCGCATAGGTCTTGCCGCCCGACTCGCTCTTTCCGCCGGAAGCCGCATTCTCCGCCGCTTTTTTCTTCGCCGCAGCTTTTGCTGCTTTTCTGGCCTCTTCTTCCTTGGCAAGTCTCGCCTTCTCTTCCGCAATCGACTCTGCCTTCACAAACTCTGTGGAAAGTGTGACATAATCTGTGGAGACATAGCCGTCACCTTCCTCAATATTTACCTTAACCCAGCCATCCAGCTCTTCTGTGACGATCAGTTCATCCTCAATGGGTACCAGACCCAGAACCGTCTCTTCCAAACCGGGCTGCTCACGCACCTTCAACGTCGTGGTGGTCACGGTCGCGATACGGGTTCCCACTTCTTTCGCATAATCCACGGCCTCGTCACCGGTCACACAAAACTCGCCTTTGACATAGCCCTCAACGGAACCGGAGCTGATCTTATACCAGCCGTCCTCCTCCTCAATGAAGCTGCCGACGGACTTATTGTAAAGTTTACCTACAATTTCGCCGTCCTCACTGGGAATATCTCGCACATTCACGTAATCATTTACCCTGGCAATAACCAGATTCTTAAAACTCTCTTCCTCTTCGGACAGGCCGCTGACCATCGCCCTCAAATCTCTGGTGTAGCCCTCGCTGACCAGCACCGTATCTACAATCTTCTTCTCGGAAGATTTCTTACTGAGCGTGCCGGATGTGCTGGCAATATCAGAAAAGACACCCACCTGAGCGCTTCCGACGCTGATGCCCTCCAACTCAGATGCATCGCTCCCTTCTTCCTGCTCAGCCTCTTCCTCGTTGGCTCCTTCTTTTTCTGTCCCCTCTTTTTCGGCCTCTTCTTTATCAGCTTCCTCTTTGTCAGCCTCTTCTTTAATCGAGGACAGGGAAGTGGACTTTTCTTCATCCTGAAGGTAAAGCTCTATGCCGGCCGAGGGCAGAACGCTTGCCACATTTCCTGTAGCCTCCGCCTCGATTCCCATACCGGTAACTCCAATGACTGCTGCCAGTGCACATGCTGTTAATTTCAGATTGTTTTTCTTCATAAAAAACACCTCATTTGTTACAGAATTGTTACATCTGGCTATAATATATCATCGGCTATTTATTTTGTCAACCACTTCATCTACCATAAAAGCACATATGCACACCCAAGTTATTGTGTTTTTTACACAAAACCTCCCTTTTTTTGGCATTTTCCGGGGTAAAAATTTATTTCAAAACACCCCAATTTTTACAAACAGGTTTGTAACATTTTTGTAATTTTTCTTAATTATTGCGTTTCAAAAGCAAGATATCTCTCCGCAGAAGCCACTGCGCAGGCCCCGTCGGACACCGCCGTCACGATCTGGCGCAGCGTCTTTGTGCGGATATCCCCCGCCGCAAAAATACCCGGAATATTTGTGGCGCAGTCCTCTCCTGCAATGATATAGCCCCCCTCGTCACAGGCCACTGTCCCGCGGTAGGCTTCCGTGTTGGGATTCATTCCCACCGCAATAAAGACGCCTTCCACCGCAAGCTCCCTCTCGCTTCCGTCCCTGACCTGACGGACCGTTATTCCTTCCACCAGATCGGAGCCATTGACCCTCTGTAACGTATTGTTCCATACAATCTCCACATTTTCACAGGAAAACAGTTTTTTCTGTAAGCTCTTCGCCGCCCGCAGACTGTCCCGTCTATGGATCAGATAAACTTTCCTGCACAGTCCGGCAAGATAAACTGCGTCCTCCACTGCCACATCGCCGCCTCCGATCACGGCCACATCTCTCTTCCTGAAAAAAGCGCCGTCGCAGGTGGCGCAGTAGGATACCCCCTGTCCCCTGTAGACATCTTCCCCTGGCACGCCCAGTTTCGCATGCGCCGCGCCTCCGGCAACAATCAGCGCCCGCGCCTCATACTTCGCCCCGTCCACAGTCTCCACAACTTTTCTGTCTTCCCCGTCTTGAATCGAAACAACCCTTCCACTCTGAAAGACCGCGCCGAGCGTCTCCGCATGCCTGCGGAATTTCTGTCCAAGCTCGAACCCATTGATTCCCGGCAGTCCAAGATAATTGTCCACCTCGCCGGTATCGACCACCTGTCCCCCTCCCATAGGGGTCTGTTCTATCACCATGAGCGCAAGACCCGCGCGCATACCGTAGACCGCCGCCGACAAACCCGCCGGGCCCGCACCGATAATTATAAGATCATACATAAATGACCGCACTCCTTTCCCGTCCCTGTGACGTCCGGCTCCTGCCGGGTGACATTCCCTGCCATCTATAGTATACTGTGCATCATAACACTTTATTTATTATCATATCAGCTCTATACTATGATGTATGATAAATGATAAACCAGCAGATAAATAGTAAACTAATACAGGAAAAAGAAAAGGAGCCCAGCCATGCAGCAGACACGAATACCTGAAACCGCACTTGTCACAGGCGCTTCCCGGGGGATCGGCCGCGCAATCGCAGAAACCCTCGCCGCGGAAGGATACCGCCTGTATCTCACCTGTAAAAGCTCTGAAACAGACCTGACACAATTGTCACATCGTCTGTCAGAAAACTATCATGTCGAATGCACGCCCATTTTAGCGGATATGGGCGATGCGCGGGCAGTCGATTGGCTCTTCTCTCAGATTCCTGACTTGACTTTATTGGTCAACAATGCCGGCATCTCCCACATAGGTCTTCTCCACGAAATGTCCGTGGAGGAGTGGCAGCGTCTCATGAACGTAAACTTAAACGCCCTGTTCTATACCTGCCGTCTGGCTGTTCCCATGATGCTGAAAAATCATGCCGGGAAAATTATCAATATTTCCTCCGTCTGGGGAAATGTGGGCGCCTCCATGGAAGTAGCCTACTCTGCCTCCAAGGGCGGCGTAAACGCCTTTACAAAAGCGCTGGCGAAAGAGCTCGCCCCCAGCGGCATCCAGGTCAACGCCATCGCCTGCGGTGTTATAGACACACAGATGAACGGCAGCCTTTCCATGGAGGATATGGAACTTTTACGAAACGAAATACCTGCTGACCGCATTGGTCAGCCTGAGGAAGTCGCTGAACTTCTGCTTGTGCTGCTCCACGCTCCCTCCTATCTGACCGGTCAGGTCATCACTCTGGACGGCGGGTGGCAAGCGTAAGAAGAACTTCTAATCGCTCACAGCAAAGGCTGTTTCGCGAAGAAGTTCTAAATCTTACGCGGGAGAATGCCCCAAAATACAGGCATTCTCCGCCAGCTTACCCTTGCAGTTTCCGCATCTGGGAAAAACAACTGATCACCAGCACCACATCCGCACCGATCCATGCGGCGATCTCCGCAAAAAAGATCCCGACTTCTCCCAAAAGCATCGGCAGAATAATGACCGACAGGGTACGCATCACAAACTCCGCCACACCTGACAGCATGGGTAAAACCGTGTTGCCCATCCCCTGCAGGGAAGACCTGGTTACATGCAGGATATATAGAATCGGCAGGCACACGCTCATCACCGCCAGATAAAAATAAGCGATCTGCATGGTCTGCTCCACCACCTCCGGCGTTCCCGAGATGAAAAGTCCAAGAAGAAATTTTCCGAATACAAGCATAAAAACTGCAATCACTGCGGAAGTAAGCATTGCAATTCCCATCGCCGCGCGCATACCGCTCCGAACCCGGTCAAGTCTGCCTGCTCCCAGATTCTGTCCCACATAGGTCACCATCGCATAACCGTAGGACGTCCCCGCGATCTCCAGCAGCCCATAGAGCTTGTTTGTCGCCGTAAATCCCGCAATAAAAATAACGCCGTATCCGTTTACCACAAACTGCACAATCATACCGCCGATTGCAATAATGCCGTTCTGAAAAGCCATGGGCAGTCCCAGCATAAAGAGCTTTGCAGAGAGATTCCTCTCCAGACGGAAATCCGCCCGCGCAAGCTTCAGGAAGGTAATCCTTTTAATATGGAAGAAACAGAACACACTTGACACCGCCTGCGCAATCAGAGTAGCCGCCGCCGCACCCGCAATGCCCCATCCAAAGCCGAGCACAAAAAGGTAATCCAGCACGATATTGGTCAGGGATGCCACAATCATGGCATTCAAGGGCGTCCTGCTGTCCCCCAAGGAGCGCAGTACACATGCCAGAAGATTATAAAGCATCACAATCGGCACACCCGCAAACATAATCCGCAGATAGAGAAGCGAATAGTCCAATATCTCCTGCGGCGTCTGCAACAGCATCAAAACGGGCCTTGCAAAAAACTGTCCGGCCGCCACCAGAAAAACAGCAGAAAACATAGACAGCACTGCCGCACTGCCCACACTCCTTTTCAGCTCCTCCGTCCTCTCAGCGCCGAACTCCTGCGCCATGCGGATGCCAAAGCCCTGTGTCAATCCCTGAATCACACCAAGCATCAGCCAGTTAAGCCAATCAGAGGCCCCGACTGCCGCCAGCGCGTTCACCCCAAGATATTTTCCCACCACCATGGTATCCACGACGGTGTATAGCTGTTGAAAAACATTACCTGCCACAAGAGAGAGCGAAAAAGTCAATATCAGTTTCGCCGGCTTTCCTGTGGTCATATTTTTTACATGTACTGCCATATCAGATAGACCTCTTAAATCCTTTCCCCATAATCTCACTGCTCTTCATCGCCATGAGAAACGCTCCCGGGTCAACCTCCTGAATGTACCGCTCCAACAGCACAGCCTGCTTCGGGTCTACAACTGTGAGAATCACCGACCTGTCCTTGTGTGTATAAGCGCCCTCCGCCTTGTAAAACGTGGCACTCCGATGCAGTTCCTTCATAATATAATCACAGATCGGTTCGGGTTTACTGCATATAATCGTCAAATATTTGTTCATCTTCATACGCTCGATTGCCTTATCTATCACGAGCGTCTTTGCCATCAGTCCAAAAACAGAGAAAAGCCCCGTCCTGATATCGAAAACAAAGCAGGCCGCCACCACGATAATGGCGTCCACCACCATAAGCGCCGCCGATATGTCCATTGTCGAATGTTTTCGAAGAATCATCGCAATGATATCTGTTCCGCCGCTGCAGGTGTCCTCATAGAGCAGTATGGCGGAGGCAATGGCCGGAAGTGCGATGGCATAAAGAAGCTCCAGCAGCGTCTCATTTGTAAGCGACGTACTCATGGGGAACAACGCCTCCATCAGATTTAGCAGCAAGGAGGATACCACTGTCACATATGCCGTCTTGACGCCAAAGTCCTTTCCCAGAAACAAAAAGCCGACCGCCAGCAGAATCCCATTAAAAAAGAGATTGATCTGGGAAGCCGTAAAAGGCAGAAATGGTGTGATCACCACCGCCAGTCCTGAGATGCCCCCGAAGGAAAAATTATTTGGAAACTTGAAGACATAGATACCGATATCCATAAGAATCACCGCAAGGGTGATTATCACATATTCCCTGATTGCTCGTCCGTACTTTTTCATCTGCAGTCCTTCCTCTCTGTTGACGCACGTCTGTTCACAGGCTGGCCCGGTTCGCCCGTCGCTTACGATTCTGCTTATACGCGGAAAAAGAAGCCGGAATATAACCATTATTCCGACTTCTTTTCTTAAATGGAAGCAATGGGGCTCGAACCCATGACCTCTCGCGTGTGAGGCGAACGCTCATCCCAGCTGAGCTATGCTTCCAAGGTGGAGATAGCGAGACTCGAACTCGTGACCTATACGTTGCGAACGTATCGCTCTCC
>CAMQTN010000077.1 GCA_947037115.1 uncultured Lachnospiraceae bacterium | reverse complement strand
AGTGCTTTTTTGCGAAACCATGAGGAATATGATATAGAAGAAACGGCTTTTGAAGGCGTCTTTTCTCCGGGGAGGGCCGACTGGGTCGAAGCGCCGGGGGCGGGGATCGGGCATACCCTGCGGCTGTGGCCTCACCTGATACGCGGGGAAGGGCATTATGTGGCCAAACTTCGGAAACGGGGAAAGCTGCTGCGGGAAAACAGACAGGGATCCGCAGAGGATAAAAAGTTATGTAAACTAGTCAAAGCATTTTTGAGAGAGGAACTTGGGGTCGGCGAGGCATGGATGGCAGATCATCCGGGACGGATCATGAGATTCGGGGATCAGATTTATCTTGTGCCGGAGGAAATGATATCTCTTGCGGGTGTAAAGGTCCTGCGGCCGGGACTGCATTTGCTTACGGAAAAGAAGAACCGTTTTGAACCTGCCCACGCGCTGGCCAGAACACTTGCGGGGAGGGATACAAAAAGACGGCGGGAGCTTACACAAGCGGAGGCGGCCGCTTATTTACGGGGGGAAAGTCTGCGCTGCGGTGAGGAAAAAGGCTGGACGGTTCTTTTTTATGAAGGGTATCCGCTTGGCTTCGGAAAGGCTTCGGGAGGACAGATGAAAAATCATTGTCCAAAAGGACTTCGTATATCTTTATAATATCTTAATTTTGTTTTATGGGCTTGTAAAATGATACTGCCTGGAATATACTAGATATAGATTTTTACAAGAGATAAAGCACTTTGGCTTGTGTAGGGAGTCCTTTCGATGTTATTTTCCAGTGTTGGATTTTTATTTCGGTTTTTACCGGTTTTTATGATAATCTATCTGCTATTTCCCAGATACCGCAATATTGTTCTTTTGGCAGGAAGCCTCATTTTCTATGGAGTGGGAGAACCGTATTTCGTTCTGCTGCTTCTTTTGTCTGTCCTGATAAACTACGGACTGAGTCGTTATATGTTCTGGGAACCGCGCTCCCCACAGTCGAACCGCAAAAAAAAATCGCTCAGGAGGCATAAGCGTGCGCTTGTTCTTGCCGTAGTGTTTGATTTGGGCGTTTTATTTGTGTTCAAATACTGGGATTTTGCAGCCGGAAACATAAACCGGCTTTCGGGGCAGGGGGTTTTACCGCTGCTTTCGCTGGCGCTGCCACTGGGAATCAGCTTCTATACGTTTCAGATGCTGTCCTATCAGGTAGACTGCTATCGCGGTACGATAAAAGAACAGGCAAAGCTGATTCCTTTTGCCACTTACGTCTGCATGTTTCCACAGCTGATTGCGGGGCCCATTGTGCGTTACGGTGAGGTCTCCGGCCGTATGGCAGAGAGAAGAGTGAGGGTCCGGGATATCGAGAACGGCCTGAAGCTTTTCACGGTGGGGCTGGGCCTTAAGGTGATTCTTGCGAATCAGATCGGCACGCTCTGGAATCTGATTATGACGGCGGGAGCGGGGAGACTGCATGTGCTGGTGGCATGGCTCGGCGCTTTTGCCTATTCCTTTCAGATTTATTTTGATTTCTGGGGTTATTCTGTGATGGCGATGGGTCTTGGCAAGATGTTGGGATTTTCTATTCCCCGCAACTTCAATACCCCTTATGTTTCCCGTTCCGTTTCGGAATTCTGGAGGCGGTGGCATATGACTCTCGGGAGCTGGTTCCGGGAGTATGTTTACTTTCCGCTTGGTGGAAGCCGCAAAGGGAGCGGCCGAACGGTTCTGAATCTCTTTGCCGTCTGGGCGCTTACGGGTCTCTGGCATGGCGCTGACTGGAATTTTGTACTCTGGGGCAGTATTTTTTTTCTGCTCATTTCTCTGGAAAAGAGGACCTTCGGGAAATGGATCGAGAACAGCAGAGTGCTTGGGCATATTTATGTCATGCTGCTGATTCCGGCGACCTGGGTGGTTTTCGGCATCACGGATATGGGACAGCTTGCAGGGTATCTCGGTAATCTGGCCGGCTATCATAAGGAGGAAATTCTGGTTGGACTGACTCAGCTTGTCAGATATCTTAAAGAATACGGTATACTTTTGGTAGCGTGCGTTATTTTTTCCACACCTCTTCCCGGAAAGTTATATTGGAAATGGAAAGATCGGTGGTTTATGGTTTTGCTTTTGCTTCTGTTGTTCTGGTGGTCGGTCCGGGAAATTGTTTCGGGGAGCAACAATCCGTTCTTATATTTCAGGTTTTAACGTATAAATGAGGCGTGTTATGAATAAAGATAAAATAAGGGTCTGTCTGGAAATCATATATAATTGTCCTTTTATTTTGCTGGTGATTATCACAAGCTTTGTTTTCGTTCTCTTTTTTGATGAAGACGGAACACTTAAAACAGATAAAAGTATAGCGGTTTTTCAAATGAAAGACGATGGAGGAATCCTGACTAAAAAGGAAGAGATTATGAATTATTTTCATATAGATGCGTTGGGAAAGGGACGTCATTCGAACGATGTGCCGGAGGAGGAGACAGAAGGCAGCGCGGTCGATGAGGAGACCGGGAACGAAAATGCAGGATCGCGCAGGACAGAAAAGGACGACGTAGAAGGAACAAATAAGCAAAAAACCGACATAGCAGATCTGGAAAGGGAGAAAAACAGGGAAAAGGAAGAAAACAGGGCCACGAAGTTTGTGGAATACACACCGGTAGAGACAGATTCCCGGTATTACTCTGATGCAGGAAAAGTTGCATTGACAACAGCATATGATTATGTGTTGGAGAACGAGAGTTATTTTAATGACGCCGTTTTCCTCGGTGACTCGCGGACTTTGGGCATATCGGATTATGCCGGACTGGACGGCGCGGACTTTTTCTGTGATAACGGCATGACCATTTTTAAGCTTCTGGAGGATAAAGGAGTGACTTATCAGAGGACAGGGGAGAAGATGGATCTGAAAAAAGTCCTGCAGGAAAAGAGCTACGGTAAAATTTATATTATGCTGGGTATGAACGAGCTGGGGTACGGCAACACCCGCATGTACCTGAAACAGTATCTGAGCGTATTGAACCAGCTTAAGGAGTGGCAGCCCGGAGCGACGATCTATATCATGGCGAACCTGCATGTGAGCCGTGAGAAGAATAATATGGAGACAGAGTTTAACAATATAAATATCAATGACAAAAACGTGGCCTCCGCAAGGCTTGCAAACGGTAAGGACATTTTTTATCTGGACTGTAACCCTCTGTTTACCGATGAGGAGGGATATCTACAGGATGATCTTACCTTCGACGGGGTCCATCTCTACGCGCAGCATTACGAAAAATGGAGGGATTTCCTCTTTGAACACGGTGTGGAGAGAGCGGCGCAGCCGCAGGAGGATGTAGCAGGCGAAATGCAGAATGTGCAGGAGGACACAGAAGATGGAGGAGATACGGCTGAATAAGTACCTCGCTTCCTGTGGTCTGTGTTCCAGACGGGATGCGGATCATCTGATAGAGGCGGGGGAAGTGTCTGTAAACGGTGTGAGGGCCCGGGCAGGCATGAAGGTGAGGTCTGAGGATTGTGTTGAGGTGCATGGAAAACGTCTGCGTGCACCCGATGAAAAGGTGGTACTTGCCTATTATAAGCCAGTGGGAGTGGTCTGCACGGAACGGGACGTCCATGCGGATAGAGCGCTGATGAAGGAGATCGATTACCCGAAGCGTGTGACCTATGCCGGAAGGCTTGACAAGGATTCTGAGGGACTGCTGCTTCTCACCAACGACGGTGATCTGATTGATGCCATGATGCGGGGAAAAAACGGACATGAGAAGGAATATATTGTGAAATCCGACAAGGCCTGGACAGATACTGCTATCGCAAACATGCGCGACGGCGTGTATCTGGAAGCTCTGGTGCAGACGACCCGCCCCTGTCACATAGAGAAGATGGGGGATAAGACCCTCAGAATGACTCTCACGCAGGGGCTGAACAGACAGATCAGGCGCATGTGCGAAGCACAGGGATACCGGGTCAGAAGTTTAAAAAGAACGCGCGTTATCAATATAGAACTGGGGAAGCTCAAACCCGGGGAATACCGGGAACTGACGGGGGAGGAGCGGACACAGCTGTATCGAATCTGCGGGCTGGCAAAGGGGTAAACAATGACGGAAAATAAAATGGATCGTATGCGGGAGCTGGTCTCTCTTTTAAGCAGGGCTTCACAGGCCTATTATGCAAAAGACGAGGAGATCATCTCCAATTTTGAATATGATAAGCTGTATGATGAACTGACTGCCCTGGAAACGGAACTGGGTGTCACGCTGGCGGACAGCCCGACAGTGCAGGTGGGATATGAAGCGGTGGAGGAGCTGCCCAAAGAACGGCATGAGACGCCTATGCTCTCTCTGGCAAAGACCAAGAGCAGGGAGGAGCTTCGGGACTGGCTGAATGGCAGGGAAGCGCTTTTGTCATGGAAACTGGACGGGCTGACCATTGTCCTGACTTATGCGGACGGGACTCTGCAAAAAGCGGTGACAAGAGGAAACGGAGAGGTGGGCGAGGTTATTACCAACAATGCCAGGGTGTTCCGCAATATACCCCTGACCATTCCTTATCAGGGAGAGCTGATTCTGCGTGGAGAGGCCGTGATTACCTACAGCGGTTTTGAGAAGATCAACAGGGAGATCGAGGATGCGGAGGCGAAGTATAAGAACCCAAGAAATCTTTGCAGCGGCAGTGTCAGACAGCTGGATAACCGGATTACGGCACAGAGGGGCGTTTATTTTTATGCCTTTTCGCTGGTGAGGGCGGATGTGGACTTTCATAATTCCCGTGCGGATCAGTTTGCATTCTTAAAAGAACAGGGTTTTGATGTGGTAGAGTACCGTCGTGTGAATCCTGATAATATAATAGATAACATTGGTTATTTTGAAGGAAAGATACAGACCTATGATGTGCCGTCAGACGGTCTGGTTCTGACTTATGAAGATATGGCATACGGCGCCTCTCTTGGCAGGACAGCGAAATTCCCCCGGGATTCCATTGCCTTTAAGTGGGCGGATGAACTGCGGGAGACGACGCTCCTGCAGATGGAGTGGAGCGCCAGCCGCACGGGGCTGATCAATCCCGTGGCCATATTTGATCCGGTGGAGCTGGAGGGCACCACGGTGAGCAGGGCCTCGGTGCACAATGTCAGTATTGTGCGGGGGCTGAAACTGGGGATCGGAGACAGGATAACGGTATACAAGGCGAACATGATTATTCCGCAGATTGCAGAGAATCTGACAAAAAGCGATTCTCTGGAAATTCCGGATGTCTGTCCCGTCTGCGGACAGCCCACCCGCGTCGGACAGATCAACGATGTGCAGTCGCTTTATTGTGACAATCCAAACTGCGATGCGAAAAAAATCAAGTCTTTCACGCTGCTTGTGAGCAGGAACGCATTGGATGTGGACGGTCTGTCGGAGTCTACGCTGGAAAAGTTTCTGGCAAAAGGGTTTTTACATGAGTTTGCGGATCTGTTCCGTCTGGAGCGGTTTCAGGAGGAGATCACCCAGATGGAGGGCTTCGGAGAGAAGTCTTATCAAAATCTGGCGGACAGTCTTGAAAGGGCGAGGCGGACTACACTGCCCCGGCTGCTTTACGGCCTGGGAATTGAAAATGTGGGTGTTGCCAATGCAAAGATGCTCTGCAGGCATTTCCAGTATGATTTGCGGGCGCTGAGGGAGGCTTCCAGGGAGGAGCTGGCGGAGATAGACGGCGTCGGAGAGGTGATTGCACGGAGTATCCATGCTTATTTTCATGAAGAAAGAGCGATGGAGCAGTTGGAAAATCTTTTGCGGGAACTTGAGATAGAGGCAGAAGCCGTGCAGGAAAAAGAACAGACGTTATCTGGGTTGAGCTTTGTGATCACCGGGAGTCTTACCCATTTTGAGAATCGAAATGCCCTGAAAGAAGAGATAGAGAAGAGAGGCGGTAAGGTGACGGGCAGTGTGACCGGAAAGACGGTCTGTCTGATCAACAATGACACGGCATCTTCCTCCTCCAAGAACAGGAAAGCGAAGGAGTTGGAGATACCGATTCTGTCCGAGGAGGCGTTTATGGAGGCATATCTGAATTGAACCATAACGGGCGGATCAACACGACTTTGGAACCAGTCGGGAAACAGGTTCTTTTTTATTACCTGAGTTAAGCAAGGATAAAAAGGCCGGAAAGGAACAGGAACAGTTGTGACAGTACAGGAAGCATATCAGATTCTTGGGCTCCCTTTGGGAACCGGAAAGAACGAGATCAAGAAAAAATACAGGAAGCTGATGATGCAGGTACATCCGGACGTTACCGTATCATTGCCGGAGAACTACAGGTACAGTGCGCAGGAAATAAATAATGCTTATGCGGTTTTGATAAAGGAGAAACCGGCTGACTTTGGAAACTGTTATAATGATGGGGAGCAGCCGGCTTCGGGGGATAAAAAGAATGCCGCGTGGGGTGCTCCTGTCAATGAAAATGCATTTATGGAGCGTGAAGTGTTACAGTATGTGGAAGATTATGATGGCTCTGTTTTAGGAACTTATTGTGTGGCAAGGGGGAAATATTTGTGGGTGACGGATGAGGATTTCCCATTGTTTTTGCTAAGTATGTATCAATGCAGTAAAGAATTGCTGGACGGAATGGATGAAAAGGTTTGCCGGTATGAGATTTCTGCAAAGCGACAGCAGATTCAGGCGGAGCTTACTTATCTGCTTGCCCAGCAATTTATAGATGCTTCAACTTTGCTTGTGGAACTGGCTCAGGAGGAAATCAGTCCCAATGGAGACAGGATTTTTTATTTCTCATCCATGCTGGAAACGACAAGCAGGGGGCCTTCTGTAAAAGCGGGGGAGGCAGTTTACCCGTCAGGACTCAGGGATCATAGACTATATTTAAAAAATCAGGACGGGGAGGAGCTGGGCTATCTTTCTTTTTCGGACGACCGTTTATACTATCTTGTTATTCCGCTTTTCGAGCAGAAAAGGGCTCAGGTAAAAATACGGACGGCAGAGACGAAAGCAGAGAAAAGCCATAGAGTGGCAAAACGCTGTCAAAAGCTGCATTTGTGGGTCAAATTGCTTGCCGAAGACAGCCGGATGCCTGAAAATCTGAATCTGCAGATTGAAAAATTATTGGCAGAGTATTCTGCTAAGGCTTAAAGGAAATATTTCTGAAATATATTAATTTAGTATCGGATTTATTGTATTTTAATAGAAGGATTTGTATAATATGATTAAAGGAAAAAGGTGAATTTTGTACAGAGATCAGTAGAGATGGTATAATAATTAAGACAGGAGGTTAATTATGTCATCGAACGCTATATTAGTCAATGATTTGTTGGAAAAACTCGATGAAGAGGATTATAAAATTGCGTTGACTTTTTTACAATATTTATCAGATGAAAGAAAGAAAAAGCGGGCGCAGGAAAGTAAAAAACTGTTGTCACAAATTCAAGTAATGTTCGAAGAGGATAAAGGGTGGAATGACGAGGAAAGTATGCTTGCTGACATGGCGGCTTTTCGAAGGAAACGTATGGGCCTATGAAAATCCTGCTTGATACGAATGTTCTGATATCAGCATTTATATTTGGTGGTCAGGCGGGACGTCTGTTAAGTATGCTTTTCGAATCAGAGCATAAATTGTATGTGTCAGATTATGTTGATCAGGAATTTAAGAAAAAATTAGATGATAAATGGCCTGAAAAGGCGGATAAAGTGTATACTATGTATCGCCAAATGCATATCAGTTTTTGTGAGAGTACAGAAATGATATTAGGGCGGTTGCGTGATGAAAAAGATATTCCTGTGTTGAGTGATGCACTGTATCATCACATAGATGTAATTTTAACAGGAGATAAAGACTTTTTAGAGGCAGAGTTAGAGTATCCGCTGATCTATTCACCAACAATGCTGTTGGACTATTTGAGGTTAAATTGAGATCAGAGTATGCATATCAAAGAAGCGAAGATTGATAGCGAGTATAAATAAACCCCAGCAGAATTTAAAAATAAACTGCTGGGGTTCCTATGTATGATAAACACTGGCATTTTACAAATAAGACATGAACTCCTTCTGCATTTGAAGGGTTTACTCCAGTATCCCTATATTTCTCTCACATCGTAGGGCGTGGTCTGGTACACGTAATAAGTATGATTATCCGTCTGTAAGGAATATTCTGTGTTCCTTGTAAGCAGGCGGTTTTTCTATATTTGTACCCCATTATGACAGATGTAAATACCCCATTTTTACCCCATCATGTTTTAAGTGTAGGATTTTTGGGATGCATGAAACCTACTATATTCTAGCAGATTGATTGTATTTTGTCAGCAGAATCTGTATAATATGATTTAGAAAGAGAAGGTGATCGGATGGAAAATCAGATGGAATTTAACAAAACCTGGGAATCCCTGGGTATAGATAACGACTTTCTGTTTGGGAAAGTCATGCAGGATCCCGAATTGTGTAAAGAGTTGTTACAGAGGATACTGCCGGATCTGGAGATAGACCATATAGAGTACCCGGAATTGCAAAAGGAAATCAGGCCGGATGTGGATGCCAAAAGTGTCAGGCTGGATGTCTATGTAAAGGATGGGAAAGGCACTGTATATGATATTGAGATGCAGGTTTCGAATACCAAAGAACTCCCCCAGAGAAGCAGATATTACCAGAGTATGATAGACTTACAGATGATCGATGCGGGACAGCATTATAAAAAATTGAAGCAGAGTTATGTTATTTTTATCTGTCTGTTTGATGCTTTTGGTAAGGGGCGGCATATGTATACGTTTGAAAATATCTGCCGGGAGGACAACAGTGTAACACTGGGAGACCATACCGTGAAGATATTTTTAAACGCGGATGGGGAGATGGATGATGTCAGTGGAGAATTAAAGGCTTTTCTTGACTATGTAAAGGGTAGGGAGCCGGAAGATGATTTTGTTAAGAGACTGGAGGAAGCCATAAAAGAAGCGAAAAAGAACCGGGAATGGAGGCACGAGTATATGACATTGTTGATGCGGGATCAAGAGAATATCGAAAAAGGCATGGAGAGGGGAAAAATAGAAGGTCGAGTAGAAGAAATCATTGAAACAGGATTTGAATTTCACCTTTCAGAGAATGAAATTTTAGAAAGGATGCAGAAAAAATTGAATATCTCTTTGCAGATGGCACAGGAATATTTTTCAAATTTTGGAAAGTAGACCGTATAGGAGTAGCAGAGAATCCCCGTAAAAAGGAAAAACCAGATGAAAAAATTTTCAGAAAATGGTAACAGTATGGTTTTTTGAAAGAAAATTCTGCGAGAAATTTCCAAAATACGGGGAAATGATATATAATAGTACTTATGGCCTCTCGTGATCGAGGGGCTGTTTTTATGCACAAATGACAAAATGTGTCATTGTTACGGATTATAGCGGTCTTATCATGAAGATATAGGTATCAGAGGAAAGGAAGCCCTTTAAGACCCCGGTCTCTAGCAGTTCGTAAGCGCGGTTCCTGCCGATCATCAAAATGTCACAGAGTTCCAAAATGGTCAGGATATCCTGATGCTGTTCCAACATAGCCATATTTCCTCCTGCGGTTTGTATTATTTTTTTATTTACATGTTACAGGACTCACAACATCCCTGTAAATCGGACAGAAACATTGTCTGGAAGAGAAGGGAGAAAGAAAGCTATGGAGATACAAGTGAGTCTTGATTATGAAGAGTTTACGAAAAAACCAGACAAGGAGCAGGCAAAAGTGATCAGCTTAAGGATTGCAGGAGAAAGACGATGTATGGAACTGACGCAGATAGCTGTGGCCGTAGGTGACAGTGGAAGGACGTTCTGTCCGGCAGTATTTACAGGCAGGAATAGGAAAGCGGAGGAGTTCGCCGGTATGCAGCTCTTTACACTGGACTTTGATAAGGGTATATCCTATCAGGAGGTCAGGATAAGGGTAGCAAAGCTTATCCTGATAATGCTGATGAAGATTTTTCCGGAATGTGATACGCAGTGTTCAGATTTATCCAGAATGTTTTATGGCGGGAAAGGACTGATAGAACAGGGGCAGGATACTTTTAATATTGTCCGGCTCGCGATCAGTTTCCAGGCATATCTTCGGCAACGCGAGGAGAGTCAGTACAAGCGGAATCTTGATAAGAATACGAAAAGACGCTATGAGCATATCATCTCTGTATCGAAGACTCTTTTGTATCAAAAATTGGGTGGCGATGAAGCAAAGACATTTCATGTAGGCCCGCCCAAAACAGAATCCAGTGTCAGGACAGTGCCTATGAATGAGGCCTGTGAACAGGCGCTGCGTAAGCAGCTGCATTTGAAAAGGATTATGGCGGAAAGATACGAAAAGGCGGATGAGTTCAAGGATATCTTGTTTGTGACAAAATTTAATACGCCGATCTGTGCTACGGTATATAATGACGCGATTAAGAGGATAGTCAATGAGAGTAATCTGCAAAGAGACGAGACAGAGAGGCTTCCGGTCTTTTCGGCGCATACATTCCGGCATACCTTTGCGACCAGATGCATCGAAGCAGGAATCCTCCCTAAGACGGTGCAAAAGTATCTGGGACATGCCAATCGGCAGATGACGATGGATCTGTACGTACATATCACAGATGAGTTTAAGCGGGAAGATGGGATAAAAAATGTGTGTTATCTTTGGACTCAAACGATGCTTTTGTACCCCATTTATATTGGCACTCTGTACCCCATTTTCCTGCAAAAGGATGGAAAAAAACGCCTTATTTTGCCAAAAATCTGATGGAAGTGAAGTCGCCGAAACACCCGTTTTCCACGGTATTTTCCTAAACTTCCTGCACATCATACGGCGTGGTCTGATATACGTAATAATTGAGCCAGTTGGAGAACAGAAGCTGTCCGGCGGAACGCCAGTTGACAACAGGCTCCTTTGAGGGATCGTCGTTCGGGAAATAGTTTACCGGAATTTTCGGATTCATGCCCTTTTCCATATCTCTGGCATATTCCAGAGCCAGAGTGTCGGCGTCGTATTCCAGATGACAGGTGACAAAAAGATGTCTGCTGTCCTCGGTCTTGGCGATAGCAACGCCGGCCTCCCTGGAGACAGCCATAAGCTCCAGACCCGGCACGGAGGCAATCTGCCCCTGAGAGATCGTCATGGAACGGGACTGGGGCGCATAGAAGATATCGTCGAAGCCCCGAAAGAGGGGGGACTGCTTTTTCAGAATCTGATGCGGGTATACACCGGAGAGTTTTTCGTCCAAATCTTCCCTGTCCAGGCCGTAAAAATAATACAGGGCGGCGTAGGCGCCCCAGCACAGATGAAGAGTACAGTGCACGTGGGTCCGGCCCCACTCCATAATCGTACAGATTTCATCCCAGTAGGCCACCTTTTCAAACCGAACGTGGTCGAGGGGGGCTCCGGTGATAATCATACCGTCAAACTTACGATTCTTGATCTGATCGAAAGTGGTGTAGAAGGCTTCCATATGATTGGAATCCGTGTGCACAGGCGTATAGCTTACTGTCTGTAAAAATTCAACATTTACCTGCAGAGGCGTGTTTGAGAGTTTGCGCAGAAGCTGTGTCTCAGTCACTTCTTTGGTGGGCATCAGATTCAGTATGAGCACATCCAGGGGACGAATGTCCTGATGCATTGCCCGGAATTCTGTCATTACAAATATATTTTCGTTCTCTAAAATGCCGGTTGCCGGCAGTAAATCTGCTACTTTGATGGGCATGGAAATCCCTCGCTTTCTCTTTCTGATTTATATTCTGTATAATATCACAAACAGACAGGTCATGCAAGGCGGCGGATGTGACAAGAGTGATTGACGGTATATTTTGGGAGTGCTATACTTAAAAGCAACCACACTTAAAGACATTAGAGAAAGACACAACTTAAAGGAGGAATTTGGAATGAAAAAAGTAATTGCATTGGCGCTGGCTGGCGCTATGGTTTTCTCTACCCCTGTTATGGCGAAGGAAGTTGGTGCGCCTGTTGCAGAGTATGAGCTGGCAGAACCCGCACAGGTTGTTGAATCCTGGTATTGGGTAGATGAGAAGGGTGATATTGTTGAGCATGCATTTGATATTTATACAAAGGATCCCGTAAGTGTTTTACCTTCCGAGATGGTTACCGGGGCGATTGCACAGGATAAGACCATTTCTGAGTACGCTGGCAATGCTGTAACCAATATCTGGGCTATGGACGCTGACGAAGTACAGGATCTGGCGGTTGGTCAGGGCGCGGTTCTTGACGGCGTAGAGGCTCCCGGCCTTACTTTTGAGCTGTTCAAACCCGATCTCAATAGAGTTTATGCGGCAAAAGAGCTTGCTCAGGGCAAAACGCTTCTTAATGTTGTGAATGTACATACACATGCAGCATTTTCCACTGCAAAGATCGATTTCTATGCTCCCGGCGTGAAGGCAGGTCAGGCGATCACGGTTTATCAGCGTGTTACGGATGATGAGTGGACAGCTTGCCCTACTGTAGTTGCTGATGATAAGATCACAGTTGATATTACTGCTAACGGACATCTTGCTTTTATTGAGGCAAAATAAGAGAATCGGTTAAAATATTTTAAGTGTGGAACAGAGTGCACCGTCTGTTGCAGGCGGTGCACTTTTATATGGACAGGCCTGTCGGTCAGAAAAGAAAAAGATTTGCATAATTCAACATTTTGCATTATAATCTATTAATGTAAAGTTTAGCTAGATTTTCTTGAAGGGGAACGATTGGATTATGGAGACAGCATATCAGAAGGTAAAAGTGCATAACGAGCTGGAATGGTGTCAGGTAAAGGACATGGCGACAAAGGAGAAGATAGAGAAAGTTCTGCTAAAACACCGTGTATCCTATTTTGTGAAATGGGAGAAACCGAAATTTTTTTCTAACGATACCTTTGGTTCCTGTGTGTTCTGTGTAAACCAGCTGCAGAAGGAGAGCGCGGACGACGCAATCGGAGAACTTGAGGAGGATGTGAGGGATAAGATCAAGTTTATTAATCGGAAAGTGGACAAGACATTCTATTAAGTGAAAAATGTGCGCCGAAGAGCGCAATATAAAACCGGATGCATTTTTGCATCCGGTTTTCTTATGATACGGAAGTTCCCGTTTCCTTTTTCAGGTTCTTTTGTGCTGTGGAGAGCATCAGTTTGATCCGGTTTAACTGGTTGACCTCGCTTGCGCCGGGATCGTAGTCGATGGCTACGATGTTGGAGCTGGGGAAACGCTTCCGGAGTTCCTTGATTACGCCTTTCCCCACAACATGATTCGGCAGACAGCCGAAGGGCTGGGTGCAGACGATATTGTTTACGCCGCTGTGAATTAACTCCACCATCTCTCCGGTGAGGAACCATCCCTCGCCGGTCTGGTTGCCGATATCCACAATGGGTTTTGCGTAGTCCACCAGAGTACGGATGCGCACCGGAGCCGTGAAATGTCTGCTCTTTGCAAATTCCCTGGCGGTCTGTGCACGAAGCTTTTCCAATGCCCGGATCCCCAGATTGGAGAGAAGGGCCGCTTTCTTTGAGGTGCCGAGATAGTCTGCCTTGTAAATCTGGTTGTAGAAGCAGTAGAGCATAAAGTCCAGAAGATCCGGCACCACAGCTTCCGCGCCCTCGTGTTCCAGAAGTTCCACCAGATGATTGTTTGCGGCGGGAGCGAATTTTACAAGAATTTCTCCCACAATGCCCACGCGGGGTTTTTGCAGATCCTCATGGATGGGGATTGCGTCAAAATCCCGTATAATCTGACGGCACATCCGCTGGAAGGTCAGATAATTCATGGATTTTCCTGAAACAAACTTCCGGCATTTCCTGACCCATTCGGCGTGCAGGGCGTCTACGGAGCCGGGCTCCTTTTCGTAAGGGCGCATGCGGTAGACGCAGCGCATGAAAATGTCACCGAAAAGCGCGCTGTAAGCGGCGCGTATGAGAAGGTCAAGGTTCATATGGAATCCGGGATTGCTCTCGATACCTCCCAGATTCAGGGAGATTACGGGAATCTGGGACATGCCGGCCTTCTCCAGGGCGCGTCTGATAAATCCAACATAGTTTGTCGCACGGCATCCGCCGCCGGTCTGGCTCATAATGATAGCTACCTTGTTCAGATCGTATTTGCCGGAGTGCAGGGCGTCCATAATCTGCCCTACTACCATCAACGAAGGATAACATGCGTCATTATTTACATATTTTAATCCCATATCAACGGCATGACGGTTATCGTTGTCAAGCACTTCAAAGTGGTAACCGCAGGCATTAAAGGCGGCCTCCATGATTTCAAAGTGGATGGGAGACATCTGGGGACAGAGGATGGTATAATCCTTTCGCATCTGCTCGGTAAAGGGCACTTTGTTGATAGCGCTTGAATGGATTTCCCGTTTTTTTGTCTGCTGTTCTCTGACCTTGATGGCGGAGAGCAGAGAGCGGATACGGATTCTGGCTGCGCCCAGATTGTTGACCTCGTCGATTTTCAGGCAGGTATAAATTTTACCGGAGCCTGTAAGGATGTCGTTTACCTGGTCCGTGGTGACAGCGTCCAGACCACAGCCAAAGGAATTAAGCTGAATCAGGTCCAGATCCTCCCTTGTCTTTACAAAGCTTGCGGCCGCGTAAAGTCTGGAATGGTACATCCACTGGTCGGAGACGATCAGCGGCCGTTCGGGGGCTGCCAGATGGGAGATGGAATCCTCGGTGAGTACCGCTATGTCATAGGAGGTGATCAGCTCGGGGATACCGTGATTGATCTCCGGGTCGATATGGTAGGGCCGTCCCGCCAGTACAATGCCGCGCTTGTGATTTTCCTCCAGATAGCGCAATACTTCCTCACCCTTATCACGCATGTCCTGTCTGGCGGCAGCCAGCTCTTTCCAGGCAGCCTCAGCCGCGTTCATAACGGCTGTTACGGGAAGTTCCTGAAACTCCCTTGTCAGGGCCTCCGTGACCGTATGAAGGCTCTCAAAGGACATAAAGGGATTGCGGAAAACGACCTCTCCACGCCCGATTTCCTCCACATTGTTTTTGATATTCTCAGAGTAGGAGGTGACGATGGGGCAGTTGTAGTGGTTGTTTGCATCGTGAAACTCATCCCGCTCATAAAAGAGGGCGGGATAGAAGATAAAGTCTGCCTTCTGCCTGATGAGCCAGGATACGTGGCCGTGGGCCAGCTTGGCGGGATAGCATTCCGATTCACTGGGAATGGATTCGATGCCAAGCTCGTAAATGTTGCGGTTGGAAACAGGTGAGAGCACCACACGGAAGCCCAGCTTCGTAAAGAAGGTGAACCAGAAAGGGTAGTTCTCGTACATATTTAAAACTCTCGGAATTCCTACGGTTCCCCGCTTTGCCTCGTCGGCAGGCAGCGGCTCGTAGGAAAAATAACGTTTCAGTTTGTAGTCGAAGAGGTTGGGTGCGCCGTTCTCCTTTTTGGCGCGGCCAAGGCCTCTCTCACAGCGGTTACCGGAGATATACTGACGGCCTCCTGTGAATTTGTTAATAGTAAGGCGGCAGTTGTTGGTGCAGCCCTTGCACTTGGCCATGCTGGTCTCGAACTGCAGATTTGTGATCTGCTCCAGATTCAGCATGGTGGTCTGATAACCTTTGGTATAGTGATCCCTGGCAATCAGTGCGGCGCCGAAAGCGCCCATAATACCGGCGATATCAGGACGGATGGCCTCGCAGTCCGCGATTTTTTCGAAACTTCGAAGAACCGCGTTATTGTAGAAGGTACCGCCCTGTACTACGATATTTTTCCCCAGTTCCGAGGCGTCAGAGACTTTGATTACCTTAAAGAGCGCATTTTTGATGACAGAGTAGGCCAGCCCCGCGGAGATATCGGAGACGGAAGCCCCTTCTTTCTGCGCCTGCTTTACCTTGGAATTCATAAACACCGTGCAGCGGGTCCCGAGATCGATAGGATGCTCTGCAAAGAGCGCGGTTTCCGCAAATTCTTCTACGCCGTAATTTAAGGATTTGGCAAAGGTTTCTATAAAGGAACCACAGCCGGAGGAGCAGGCTTCGTTTAACTGTACACTGTCTACGGTCTGGTTTTTGATCTTGATACATTTCATATCCTGGCCGCCGATGTCAAGAATACAGTCCACCTCCGGGTCAAAGAAGGCGGCCGCATTGTAGTGCGCCACCGTTTCCACCTCGCCGTCGTCCAGCAAAAGGGCGGCCTTCATCAGCGCCTCGCCGTAGCCGGTGGAGCAGGAGCGGGCAATTTTTACGCCTTCGGGAAGCAGGCTGTAGATCTCCTTTAAGGAACGGATGGCCGTTTTAAGCGGACTGCCGTCGTTGCTGCTGTAAAAAGAATAGAGCAAAGACCCGTCCTCCCCCACAAGGGCAACTTTGGTGGTGGTTGATCCGGCGTCAATTCCCAGAAAACAGTTCCCGTGGCAGGAAGCCAAGTCTCCCGTAGCCACATGATGCGTGCTGTGGCGGGCTAAAAAGGCGTCGTAATCCTCATGGGAGGCGAAGAGCGGTTCCATGCGCTCCACCTCAAACTCCATCTTAATGTCGGAGGAGAGTCTGCCTGTCAACTCTTTCATGGTATAGAAGGTTTCCTCTTTTGCGTTCAGGGCGGAGCCGATGGCGGCGAAGAGGTGGGAGTTGTCCGTGTCTATGATATGGGCGTCATCCAGCTTCAGAGTGCGGATAAAAGACTGCTTTAACTCCGATAAAAAGTGGAGCGGGCCTCCCAGAAAGGCCACATGCCCA
This sequence comes from uncultured Lachnospiraceae bacterium, assembly GCA_947037115.1. Lineage (GTDB taxonomy): Bacteria > Bacillota > Clostridia > Lachnospirales > Lachnospiraceae > UBA3282. Next base: position 866 of record CAMQTN010000077.1, on the reverse strand, counting down.
CGGATCGGCTTGCCGCAGGCAAGACCGCTGATGGTCTGGTTGACCACGGCCTGAAAAATAGAAGCGGCAAGATCCTCTTTTGTGGCGCCCTCATTGATGAGAGGCTGGATATCGGATTTTGCAAATACGCCGCAGCGGGCCGCTATGGTGTAAAGGGAATGATAATTTTTGGCGTATTCGTTGAGCCCGGATGCGTCCGTCTGTAAGAGGGATGCCATCTGGTCGATAAAAGAACCTGTGCCGCCGGCACAGATGCCGTTCATCCGCTGTTCCACATTGCCGCCCTCAAAGTAGATAATCTTAGCGTCCTCGCCGCCAAGTTCTATCGCCACATCCGTAACGGGCGCAAGAGTCTGCAAGGAGGTGGATACGGCGATCACCTCCTGTACAAAGGGAATTTGCAGATGGTTAGCCAGAGTAAGACCGCCGGAGCCTGTAATCATGGGGTGCACCGTGAGGTCGCCGAGTTCTTCGTAAGCCAGAGAAAGAAGCCTTTGTAAGGTTTCCCTGATATTGGCAAAATGTCTTTGGTAATCGGAAAAGAGTATCTGATGCCTGTCGTCCAGAATGGCAATCTTGACGGTGGTGGAACCGATGTCAATGCCAAGGGTATATTGCATATCACTCATTTCGCGTTCACTCCTTCATGGTTGAAAAGGTTTTTGGAATCAATTACCTTTTTTCTTATTATAATGTGTTTTTCCACACACCCTGTCATTATACGACACAGTTTTCCAAAATGCAATTCTCCAATTCTTAGAAAAGCATGAAGTTTTCGAGAGCCATTTATAAAATTTTTATGACTGGGCGTTTTTTTAGGCTGTGCCGTTTACTTTTAAAAAGAGGAATGCTATATTATATAATAG
>CAMQTN010000076.1 GCA_947037115.1 uncultured Lachnospiraceae bacterium | reverse complement strand
GAGTGAGTCAGCAGGAAATCAAGCGCGAACGAAGAGAGCATTTGATTTCACCTGAAGAAACGGCACTTGAATGAGAGTGGGAACGGGTGTATAATATTCTAGGAATATTTTCCTATATATAGCAAGTGCTGTATATAAACAACAGGGAAGGAAGTGGAGAGGGTGAAAGAAAAACGGGGTAAAACAAAGAGCTTAAAAACGACATTGGTTTTGGTCTGTGCATCCCTTGGAATTGTGATCGGCGTAGTGGTTGGCATGATAGGCGTTATGACGATCAGGAACATTTCCAATGGCGCTTACGATGAGTATGCGAGAGCGATGAATGATGGCTACAGGACGGAAATCAAGTCTCAGGTGCAGAGCGTATTGGCTATCCTGCAGTCGGAGTATGACAAAGTGGGTACTGGGGAACTGACGGAGGAGGAAGCTAAATATGAGGCGGCAGAAATTGTCCGTGCCATGCGCTACCGCGACGATGACAGCGGCTATTTTTGGATCGACGACAAGGATTACATATTGGTTATGCATCCGATTCTTGCAGAGCAGGAAGGGGACAACCGCTACGGGCTGGAAGACCAGAACGGTATCATGATTATTCAGGAAATCATGAAGGCATGCCAGTCTGCGGATAAGGGCGGTTACAATGAGTTTTACTTTACCAAGGCGGATGGTGTGACTGTGGCTCCCAAGGTGGCTTACTCCGGTTACTTTGAGCCTTGGGGCTGGGCGGTTTCCACAGGCAACTATGTGGATGACATGGAAGGGGAGATGCAGGGGATTAAAGACTCGATTGTTCAGGAGTTCAGAAAATCCTGTATCCTCATGGCGGGCTGCTGCGTGATTCTTCTGCTGATCACGGTGGCGGTATCCTGTGTTGTCGGTGAGTTTCTGGTAGTTCCGCTTCGCAGGGTGAAGGATTTTGCTGTCAGCATTTCAGAAGGAAATCTGAAAGAGGACATTGTTGTTAAGCAGAGAAACGAGATGGGTGTGGCGGCGGACAGTCTGAATACAGCCAGACAGAAGATCAATGGCCTGATCACGGCGATTGCGGATACGTCACATAACATAGGGAACATGACAGTGGAATTTGAAGAAAGCTTTCATCAGATGGAAAAATCTATCGGTGAGGTGGATATTGCGGTGGAGGAGATCGCCAAAAATATTACCACTCAGGCAGCGTCTACCTCTGACGCGACCGGGGAAGTCGGCAGGATTGCGGAAGGGATTGACAGAACCACCAGAGAGGTGGCAGATCTGCGTGACAACTCCGATTCCATGAAGAAGCTGAGCAGACAGTGCTCTGACAAACTGCAGGAGCTGGTACAGGCAAATATGCGGACCAAGGAAGATGTGGTCAGTATGCAGGAGCAGGCTGAGGCGACCAACGAGGCGGCGGATGCCATCAAGCAGGCGGCTGGGCTGATTGACGCCATTGCGGACCAGACCAATCTGCTCGCATTGAATGCGTCTATCGAGGCGGCGCGTGCAGGGGAGAGCGGCAAGGGCTTTGCGGTGGTGGCCACTGAGATCGGGGCGCTGGCGAACCAGTCGGCTCAGTCGGTAAGCGAAATCTCCAACATTATCAATGATCTGGTGAATAAATCAGTGCAGTCTCTGCAGATTATGAAGAAAGTGAACACAACGGTGGAGCATCAGGTGGATGTGCTGAATGATACACAGAGCATTTTCAAAGATCTCTATGCGAATCTGGATCAGTGTGTGTCGTCCATTGTGAACATCGAATCCATGACGGAGGAGATGGAGATTCAAAGACAGGGTATTACCACTGTGCTTGACACGTTAAACAGTCTGGCGCAGGATAATGCAGCATCCTCAGAGGAGACCTCCGCCATGACGGAAGAACTGGGTCAGATTGTGGCAAGATCGAAGGAAATGGTGGAAGATCTGAAAGGTGATGTGGATCATCTGATGGGCGGCATCGATCAGTTTTCCGTTTAGTAAATTTCGGACAAATTATCGGTTGACAAACCAGGGTGCCCTATGTATAATTGTTTGAGTATGGATGGGAGTCTGCTATGTTCGTGAACCTGACAGAGGTGTTGACAAACGAGGACAGAGTGATTGTAATGCAGGCAGAAGCACAGATGACTGAGGTTTCTGTCGGTGGTGAAAACTATTCGGTATGTGCGCTTTCACCGGTTGGATTCGTTTTTACTAACACAGGTAAGGGCAGGGCACGGATCGAGGGAGAGGCTGAATTTATCTTTGATGCGGGTTGTGACAGATGTCTGAAGCCCGTGAAACAGAAGATGAAGATTTCCTTTACCAGAGAAGTGTGGGCGCCGGATATGGCGGCTGATCCCTCGGCCTATGAGGAACAGCCTTTCATGGATGGTTTCCAGTTGAATGTGGAAGACTTACTAAACAGTGAGATAGTGACAAGCTGGCCTATGAAGATTCTGTGTAAGCCGGATTGTAAGGGGATCTGCCCCACATGCGGCAGGGATCTGAATACAGGGACATGTGATTGTGACAATTTTGTGCCTGATCCCAGGATGGCGGCGATCAAAGATATTTTTGAAGCGGATAAGGAGGTGTGACGATGTCTATTTGTCCTAAAAACAAATCTTCTAAAGGCAGAAGAGATAAGAGAAGAGCAAATTGGAAAATGACTGCTCCTACATTAGTGAAATGTAGCAAGTGCGGCGCGTTGATGGTGCCCCACAGAGTATGTAAGAAATGCGGAACATACAACAAAAAAGAAATCATCGCAGTTGATTGATCGATGTGCACGGGCTTTTCGGGAACCTCTCGAAGAGCCTTGATTTTTATAGGCGGATTTAGTATGATAATTGAGTAACGATTTTGAGCCAACTTTGAAAACACTGCGTGTTTCCTCTGTGTTTGGTTGTTGCCAAATAAATTGTCCTGAAAGCATGCCTGTGCATGTAAACATGCATCGCATATTTTAGTCCAATTTGCTTGGCTCTGAGGGAGATCATATGAGCGAATGGATTAATGTGGCTGTAGATGCCATGGGAGGAGATAACGCTCCCGTGGAAACGATAAAGGGAGCCGTGGAGGCGGTAAACGAGAGCGGAAAGATCAAGGTGTATCTGGTAGGAAAGCGGGATATTCTGGAGAAGGAGCTGGCCGCTTACACATATCAGAAGGAACAGATCGAGGTGGTACATGCCTCTGAGGTGATAGAGACGGCTGAGCCGCCGGTGATGGCGATCCGCAAGAAGAAGGACTCGTCTCTGGTGAAGGCGTTAAATCTGGTAAAGGACGGCACCTGTGATGCGTTTGTGTCTGCGGGCAGTACCGGGGCCACTCTGGTGGGCGGGCAGGTGATTGTGGGCCGTATCAGGGGCGTGGAGAGACCGCCTCTTGCGCCGTTAATTCCTACGGCCACCGGCTGTTCCCTTTTGATTGACTGCGGCGCAAACGTAGATGCAAGGCCATCCCATCTGGTACAGTTTGCGAAGATGGGGTCCGTTTATATGGAATATGTGATGGGCGTGAAAAACCCCAAGGTCGGTATCGTAAATATTGGCGCTGAAGAGGAAAAGGGAAACGCGCTGGTAAAGGAGACGTTTCCTCTTTTGAAAAACTGCCCCGATATTAATTTCATCGGCAGTGTGGAGGCGAGAGATATTCCGGCGGGTGCGGCGGATGTGGTGGTCTGCGAGGCCTTTGTGGGAAATGTAATCCTGAAAACCTATGAGGGTGTGGGTCTGACACTGATCAGTAAAGTGAAAGAAGGTATGATGGTTTCCCTGCGGAGTAAAATTGGCGCACTTTTAGTCAAACCGGCACTCAAACAGACATTAAAAGCGTTTGACTTGGAGCAGTACGGCGGCGCACCGCTTCTTGGGTTGAAGGGACTGGTTGTTAAGACGCACGGAAGTTCCAGGGCAAATGAGATAAAAAATTCTATTCTACAGTGTATCACCTTTACGGAGCAGAAGATCAGCGACAAGATCAGAGAGAAGGTAGCGACGCAGGATGCCTGTGAATAGGCATTCTCTGCGTAGATCTACGATACGAGAGAGGTTGTTTGAGGATGGAACTGGAAAAATTACGGGAAGTGATAGCGGAGATCTTGAGTGTGGATACGAAAGAAATCACACTGGAGACTACCTTTCTGGAAGATCTGGGAGCGGATTCTCTGGATGTTTACCAGATGATTATGGGAATTGAGGAGGCTTTTCACATCGAGATACCGGCTGAGAAGGCGGAGCGCATCACCACGGTGGGAGAGGCGGTAGAGTTGATAAAGAACAGCAGAGAGTAAGCGGTTGGCCCTTTCTGATAAGGAAGGGGCTTTTCTATGCGGAGGTTTTTATGGCGGGAGAAAAGCTGGGTGAGCTGGAAGAAAAAATTACATATCGGTTTCGGGATGCCAGTCTTCTCCGGCAGGCATTGACGCACAGTTCTTATGCCAACGAGATGAAGATCAATAAATATGGGGATTATGAGCGGCTGGAATTTTTGGGGGACGCGGTGCTGGAGTTTGTGAGCAGCGATTTTCTTTACAGAGAGCGGCAGGAGAAAGGGGAGGGAGATCTGACCAAGCTCAGGGCGTCCATGGTCTGTGAGCCGGCTCTGGCTTATTGCGCCAGAGAGTTTTCGCTGGAACAGTATATTTTTCTTGGCAGAGGCGAGGAGGCTACGGGCGGCAGGAACAGGGATTCCATTGTCTCGGATGTGATGGAAGCGCTGATCGGGGCTATTTATCTGGATGGGGGAATTGAGAACGCCTCAGCCTTTATCCATCGCTTTGTTCTTTCGGATTTGGAGAATAAACAGCTTTTTTATGATGCGAAAACGATCCTGCAGGAGCTTGTGCAGCAGGAAAACGGAGGAGAGCTTCATTATGAGCTCGTGAAAGAGGAGGGACCTGCCCACGATAAAATTTTTCAGGTGGAGGCTTATGTGGGAGAAAAAAAGGTAGGATGGGGAAGCGGCCATTCCAAGAAGGCGGCGCAGCAGCAGGCGGCATATCAGGCACTCCTTGCCAGAAGAGAGGAATAACGCGGATTTTTATACAGGCGAGAGGTATATATGTATTTAAAAAGTATAGTAGTACACGGATTTAAATCCTTTGCAAATAAAATTAAGTTTCAGTTTCACAATGGTATCACAGGTATTGTAGGACCTAACGGCTCCGGAAAGAGTAATGTGGCGGACGCAGTCAGATGGGTGTTGGGAGAACAGCGGATCAAGCAGCTGCGTGGTGTTTCCATGCAGGACGTGATCTTTTCCGGAACGGAGATGAGAAAGCCGCTGGGCTATGCTTATGTGGCGATTACGCTTGACAATTCCGACCACCAGCTTCCTGTCGATTATGAGGAGGTGACGGTTTCCAGACGGCTTTACCGTTCCGGGGAGAGTGAGTACATGTTAAACGGCACACCCTGCCGTCTGAAGGACGTCAACGAGCTTTTTTATGACACCGGTATCGGTAAGGAGGGATACTCCATTATCGGGCAGGGCCAGATCGATAAGATTTTGAGCGGTAAGCCGGAGGAGCGCAGGGAACTCTTCGATGAGGCGGCCGGCATTGTGAAGTTCAAGAGACGAAAATATGCGGCGCAGAAGAAACTGGAAGCAGAAAAACAAAATCTGCTGCGCGTCAATGATATTCTGGCGGAGCTGGAAAAACAGACAGGGCCATTGGAAAAACAGGCGGATAAAGCAAGAATATATCTGCGTAAGAAGGAGGAGCTAAAGACTCTCGACGTCAATGTTTTTCTGCTAGAAAATGTTAGGATTACAGAGCAGTTGAAAGAGGTGGACGAGAAGCTCCATATCGCCGGTTCCGATCTGCAGGAGACGACGGACAGGTATGAGTCCACAAAAGAAGAGTATGAGCGGATTCAGAGCCGCATTGAGCAGTTGGACGCAGAGATTGAGGCGGCCAGAGCCACCCTCACGGACACCGGTGTTATGCGCTCAAAGCTGGAGGGCGAGATCAACGTTTTAAAGGAACAGATCCACTCCGCTGAGGGCAATGAGGAGCATTTGCAGAACCGTATCGCCAGCATAAGCGAGCAGCTTTCCGAACGTGACAGGGAGCGGGAGGCCATCCTTTCGGAAAAGCAGGAGATTGACGAAAAACTTTCGTCGCTGGAAGAAGAGAGAACCAACGCCAGAGAGCTCCTGGAGAAAACCCAGAGTGAGATTGAAACCTTAAATAACCATATTGAAAACGGTAAGAATACCATTATAGAGGCACTGAATAACCGTGCCACCATCAAATCCAAGCTGGGCCGTTTTGACACCATGCTTGAGCAGGTAAACATCCGCAAGGCGGAATTGAATTCCAGGCTCCTTCGGGCCAAGTCCGATGAGGCGGAACAGACAGAGAACATTAAGAAACTGGAGGAGGAATTTGAGGCCATCACCGCTTCCATTAAGGAGCTCACCGAAAAGCAGGAGCTTATGGAAGAAAAACTTGCCGGCGTGCGGGACGAGCTGGCCGGAAAGGATCAGAAACTCAGGGATACGCAGGTACTCTATCATCAACAGAAATCCAAACTGGAGGCCCTTTCTAATCTGACGGAGCGCTATGAAGGATATGGCGGCAGTGTGAAGGCGGTCATGGAGAAGAAGGATACAGAGAAGGGCATCATCGGCGTGGTGGCGGATATCATACAGGTGGACGCCAGATATGAGACAGCGATCGAGACAGCCCTTGGCGGCAATATCCAGAATATTGTGACGGAAGATGAGGAGACTGCCAAGCGGATGATCGGTTTCCTGAAAAAGGCGAGGGCGGGCCGCGCCACCTTTTTACCGCTCACAAGCATCACCCGCCCCCAGGAGTTTAAAAACCCGGAGTCCTTGAAAGAACCGGGCGTAGTGGGGATGGCGGATGAGCTGGTAAGGATTGAGAAAAAGTACCGGAATGTGGCCAAGTCTATGCTGGGCCGTATCCTGGTTGTTGATAACGTGGATCATGCGGTAAAAATCGCCAGAAAGTTTGACTATGGCATCCGTATGGTGACACTGGAGGGAGAGCTTTTGGTTCCCGGCGGCGCCATCAGCGGCGGCGCCTTCAAAAACAACTCCAATCTTCTGGGCAGACGCAGAGAGATGGAGGAGCTGGAAAAAACAGTCAGACAGTATGTGAAGGAGATCGATCAGATCTTAAACGAGATCGAGGAGACAAAGCGCGGCCGCAATAAAATGAGGCTGGAGATCGAGGACATCAAAGGACAGATCCAGCGCAAGTTTATCGAACAGAATACCGCCAGAATGAATGTGATGCAGGCGGAGGAGAAAAAGAGCGAGACGACGGAAGGCTTTGGCGAGTTAAAGACCGAGGAGCAGGATATCGAAACCCAGATCGGTGATATTCAGGCTGGCAAGGACGCGGCGGCGAAGGAGCTGGCTGATTCCGAGGCGCTGGAGAAGAGCGTGGAAACCCAGATCGGTGCATTCCAGACACAGTTGGAGGAGAAACGCCTGTTGGAGACCGAGCAGGCGGCTCAGGTTTCCGAGTGGGACGTGGAAGTGGAGAAGATGCGCCAGAGCGCTGACTTCAAGCGTCAGAATCTGGAGCGTGTGGACGGAGAGAGAGACCGCTACAGGGCTGAACTGAATGAGGTGAAAGAAGGCCTTCATCTGGGCAAGGAGGAAGTGGAACGCAAGAAGGAGAGCATTCTCGAGATCGAGAGAACCATAGAAGCTTCCCACACGGCCCAGACCGATGCGGAGCAGAAGCTGAAGCAAGACATGGAGACAAAGGAGGAGCTCTCCGGCAGACAGAAGAATTTCTTTAACTCCAGAGAGGAGCTCTCCCAGCGTATGTCGGCACTGGATAAAGAGGTGTACCGTCTGAATGCGCAGAAAGAGAAGATGGAAGAGTCCATTGAATCCCAGATCAACTATATGTGGGACGAGTATGAGATTACGCTTTCTGACGCGGAAGGGCTGAAAAACGAGGAGATGAATGACCTGCCCGCCATGAAGCGGGATATCAGCGGCCTGAAGGACGAGATCAGGAAACTGGGAGATGTGAATGTGAACGCCATTGAGGATTACCGTAATCTGATGGAGCGGTATACGTTCTTAAAGACCCAGCACGACGATCTGGTGGAGGCGGAGAAGACCCTGCTCAACATCATCGATGAGCTGGACACTTCCATGCGTAAACAGTTCAATGAAAAATTTGCGCAGATCAACCGGGAGTTTGATAAGGTGTTCAAGGAGCTTTTCGGCGGCGGGAAAGGCTCTCTGGAGCTGATAGAAGATGAGGATGTGCTGGAAGCGGGTATTCTTGTGATCGCACAGCCGCCCGGAAAGAAGCTGGTGAATATGATGCAGATGTCAGGCGGGGAGAAATCCCTGACGGCGATCTGTCTGCTCTTTGCGATCCAGAATCTGAAACCTTCGCCATTCTGTCTTCTGGATGAGATCGAGGCGGCCCTTGATGAGAATAATGTGACCCGGTTTGCGAAGTATCTGCATAAACTGACGAAGAGCACGCAGTTTATTGTGATCACACACAGGCGTGGAACCATGGAGAAGGCGGACAGGCTCTATGGTATTACCATGCAGGAGAAGGGCATTTCCACGCTGGTGAGCGTCAACCTGATAGACAAAGAACTGGATGATTAATGCGAGAGGGAAATAGGGATGGGAGAAGAGAAGAAGGGCTTTTTTGGAAGACTGCGGGAGGGCCTTGCCAAGACCAGAAACAATATTGTACACGGGATCGATTCGGTGTTCGGCGGTTTTTCCAATATTGACGACGACTTCTACGAGGAGCTGGAAGAGATCCTGATTATGGGAGATATCGGCGTGAAGGCGACAGAGGAGATTCTCGACAAACTGCGGGGACAGGTGAAGGAGAACCATATCAAGGAGCCTGTGGACTGTAAAGAATTTCTGATTCGCAATATTAAGGAACAGATGCAGGTCGGGGAGACGGCATACGAGTTTGAGAAAGAGCGGTCGGTAGTTCTGGTGATCGGTGTCAACGGTGTGGGAAAGACCACTACGGTTGGGAAACTTGCCGGGCAGTTGAAACATCAGGGCAGAAAAGTATTGATTGCGGCGGCGGATACGTTTCGTGCGGCGGCGGGAGAGCAGCTCTCCGAGTGGGCTGGCCGGGCGGGCGTGGATATGATTGGCGCGAGCGAGGGCTCCGATCCCGCCAGCGTTATATTTGACGCCGTGAATGCGGCGAAGGCGCGAAATGTGGACGTGCTTTTGTGCGATACGGCAGGCAGGCTTCACAACAAGAAAAACCTGATGGAGGAGCTTAAGAAAATAAACCGTATCATCGACAGGGATTTTCCGGATGCACACAGGGAAAATCTCGTCGTACTGGACGGCACGACCGGGCAGAACGCCCTGCAGCAGGCGAGGGAGTTTGGTGAAGTCGCGGACTTGACAGGGATCATCCTGACCAAGATGGACGGGACGGCAAAGGGCGGTATCGCGGTGGCGATCCAGTCGGAGCTGCAGATTCCGGTAAAATATATCGGCGTGGGCGAGAAGCTGGAGGATTTGCAGAAGTTTGACGCGGATCAGTTTGTTGACGCGCTGTTTGACGTGGCGCAGGAAGAGAAAGAGGGAGATGGTTGAACATGAAGGAGCTTTCATTGGATAAGTTTGAGGAAGCCTATGAAGTCGTGAAGGAAGTGGCTTCGGAGACGAAGCTGGTGTACAGCGATTATTTCAGTGCGCAGACCGGGAATAAGGTCTATCTGAAACCGGAAAATATGCAGCTTACCGGAGCGTACAAGCTCAGAGGTGCATACTATAAGATCAGCACCCTGACGCAGGAGGAGAGGTCGAAAGGGCTGATTACGGCCTCCGCCGGCAACCATGCCCAGGGCGTAGCCTATGCGGCCAAATGTTACGGCGTGAAGGCGGTGATCGTGATGCCGACCACGACGCCCTTAATCAAGGTCAACCGTACCAAAGGATATGGGGCGGAAGTGGTTCTGCATGGGGATGTATATGATGAGGCCTGTGCCCATGCCCAGGAGCTGGCGGCAAAGAACGGGTATACCTTTGTTCATCCCTTTGACGACCTGGATGTGGCGACGGGACAGGGAACGATCGCTATGGAGATCATAAAAGAACTTCCTCTTGTGGACTATATTCTGGTCCCCATTGGCGGTGGCGGGCTCGCCACAGGCGTGTCTGCACTGGCGAAACTTTTGAATCCGAAAATCAGGGTCATCGGTGTGGAACCGGCGGGCGCAGCCTGCATGCAGGCGTCCATCAGGTCCGGGAAGGTAGAGACGATGGATTCTGTCAACACCATTGCGGACGGCACGGCGGTAAAGACGCCGGGAGAAAAGATTTTCCCCTATGTGAGCAAAAATCTGGATGACATTGTCACCGTGGAGGATGAGGAGCTGGTGGTGGCTTTTCTCGACATGGTGGAAAACCATAAGATGATCGTGGAAAATTCAGGTCTTCTTACGGTGGCGGCCTTAAAGCATCTTGATGTCAGGAACAAGAAGATTGTTTCCATTTTAAGCGGCGGGAATATGGATGTGATCACCATGTCCTCCGTGGTACAGCAGGGATTGGTACTGCGGGACCGAATCTTTTCTGTTTCTGTGCTTTTGCCGGATAAGCCGGGCGAGCTGTCCAGAGTGTCTGACGTGATTGCCAAGGAGGACGGCAACGTGATCAAGCTGGAGCATAATCAGTTTGTATCCATCAATCGGAATGCGGCGGTGGAGCTTCGGATTACACTGGAGGCTTACGGGACGGAGCATAAGAACCAGATCATCAAGGCGCTCAAAGACCACGGCTATAAGCCGAAACTGGTGAGAGCAAGCGTGTGAGTCTAATTTGTAATGAAAATGGATATGATATTCGTGATGGCAATGAGCAGTGCACGGACAGAAGATAAACGGGGAGGAGAGCTTGCTCACCGGAACGTTTATCTGAATGGACGTATAGGGCGAAGCCCGCGAGCCAGGAAAACCGAAGGTTTTTCGAGCTTGTACTGCTAAAACCTACAGGAAAAAGGTGGGGCTCATATTCATGAAAAAATATGCTATTATAACAGCAGCGGCATTTGTCTATGCGGCAGGCGTCAGTCTCTTTACAGACCCGAATAATCTGGCGCCCGGCGGTGTGACAGGTGTTTCCATTATTTTAAGCAGGCTGATACCGATCAGCACGGGAACGTTTATTATGCTTCTCAATGTGCCGATTCTGATTTTTGCCGTATGGAAATTCGGGATCGGACTGACCATATCGACGATTTACGCTACGGCGTTGATTTCTGTCTTTACCAACGTGCTCTCGGCATATGGGGCGGCCACGGATGACATTCTGCTGGCGGCGCTTGTGGGCGGCACGCTGACTGCGGTTTCCATCGGCGTGATTTTGCGTGCAGGGGGGACTACGGGCGGTATGGATATTATTGTTAAGGCGCTCAGGCTCCGTTTTCCACATTTAAAGACAGGAAAGATATTCTTTATCGCGGATGCGTTTGTTGTGAGCTTGTCCGGCATTATATTCCGGGATATCCGGGCGGCGCTGTATGCGGCGATCTCGGTGATCTGTACCTCCTTTGTGATGGATATTGTACTCTATGGAAGAGACGAGGCGAAGATGCTTTATATTATCAGCGGGAAAGCGGAGCGGATTGCGGAGAGACTTCTGTCGGATGTGGGCATAGGCGTGACATATATAAACGGGCAGGGCGCATATAGTGGAGATAACAAGAGAGTGATACTTTGTGTGGTGAAAAAACCTGTATCCCCCAGAGTGGAGGAGATCGTGAAAGAGGAAGACCCCGAATCCTTTATGATTATTACCAGCGCGACAGAGGTGTTCGGCGAGGGATACAAAAGCTACTTTAGTGAGCGCGTGTAGCAGGCGCATAAAAAGGAGAGTTTATGCAGGAGAATCATGTACAGGGAAAGCGCAGCAGGAAGAAACGAAGGAGAAGTGAAAACAGTATCCTGGCGGGCTCTATTCTCCTATGTATTGTCACTTTGACGGCTGTCACGATCTGTCTGGTGGTGGTGTTTCAGTACCGGGCGGTTCAGCAGAAAAACACGGCGGTTATGAGTGAACTGGAGGCGATCCGTCTGGATGAGGAAGCGACTTACAATCAGGCGGAGGTGGACGCCCTGATTGACACTGCGGTGGAGGAAGCGAAGGAAAAGACCGAAGAGGAAGTGAGCGGGGAATTTCTCGCCGCATTAAAGGAGCGCATGACTTCCGGAGAGGGAACGACGGAGATGCTCAGGTATTTTTTCCCGGACGAGATTGTGGTGGCGGATGCCGGGCAATATTACTTTTTCCCGATTCTGGAGGAACTGGCCAGGAATACATACGATCCGGCAGCTTTTATGGCGGACGAAGACGGTATTGTACACTATTATGAGAACGGGGAGCGGGTTTCCCACAAGGGCATAGATGTCTCCCGGTATCAGGATAAAATCGATTGGGAGCTGGTAGCTTCTGACGAGGTGGAATATGCTTTCATCCGTCTGGGCATCCGGGGCTATACCGAGGGAGAGATCATAGAGGATGAGACTTTTCAGGACAATATCAAAGGCGCCCTTGGCAACGACATAGATGTGGGTGTCTACTTCTTTACGCAGGCTCTGAGTGAGGAGGAGGCCGAGGAGGAGGCTGCGTATGTGATTGAGTCTATTGCCCCCTACAGAGTCAAATACCCTGTGGTTCTGGATGTGGAAGCGGTGACGAGCAGCAAGGCCAGGGGAAATGACCTGACCAGCGAAGAGCGCACAAAATATTGTATTGCTTTCTGCGAAAAGATCAAAGAGGCAGGATATACCCCCATGATTTATGGGAATTTAAAAACCTTTATGCTGATGCTTAATATAGAGGAGCTCGAGGAGTATGACAAATGGTTTGCGTATTACGATGAGTCATACTATTTTCCCTATGATTTTAAGATCTGGCAGTATACCAACAAGGGAAAGGTTGCGGGCATAAAGGGAGATGTGGATTTGAATGTCAGCTTTGAAGTGCCGGGAGATATCGAGTAAAAAGAATATGTTAATGTATATACAGAAAAAAAGAAAGGCGGGGTTACAACATGAAGTATGAATTTGAAGGTACAGTGGAATTTCGGGAGAATGAGAATGCCATAGCCGTTCCCTTCAATGTGTGGGAGGTCTGTGAGAAGGTGGGAGATGCGCCGGTAAGAGTCTGCTTTGACGACGTGTGCTTTATCTGCGACCTGCTTCCGAAGGGACAGGGATACTATGACATTCCGGTCAGCCAGGAAATTCTGACAAAAGTGGAGCTGGGCAAAAAATATCTGATCAGCATTGAGATTGTGGGAAATGTGGTGAGCATGGGCAGCGACAGCCATTACAGTGTGGAGAATCCGATTCGTAAGGTCGACGGGGTAGAGCTGGTGACACAGCCCTGGGACGGCCTGTGCGGACAGTCCTGTATTGCCATGATTGCAGGGACGACGCTGGATGAGGCATGCGACATCATGAAATGCAGGGAATGGCAGGCAAATATGAGTAAGATGATTGCCACACTGGAATATCTGGGAATCCGCCATGCGGATAAGATTGTGTATACGCTCGGCAAAAGCGTGGAACTTCCGAAATGTACCATCATTATGGAGCGTATGGGCAGATACAGCCACTATCTGGTAGGATATGACGGAAAGTTCTATGATCCGAATCTTGGCGTGCTGAAGGAATTTGACATGACGAAGATGGTTGGATATCTGGAAATTGTCGTATAACAAATCAAGCTGCGTATAAAGAAAAAGCTGTTTTCCTGTGTGATGGAAGACAGCTTTTTGTATTTTGCGCAGGATACAGCCGGATGCTGATCATGTTTCGTTCATCTTTTCGATGGATTCAGAAATGCTGTTGGCATCCTCTGTGATCTTTTTGTAAATCACCGTGGACTGCTTGGAGAAAACACCCATCTGTTTGGCAATGACACCAAAGCCGGCGCCTGCGGCACCGACACGGGCGGTCTCAATGGAAGCGTTCAGCGCCATGATTGTCTGCTTGGAGGCGAGAGATTCCAACTCTTTTGTATTTTCCTTGATTCTGAGTACGGCATCGGTTGCCTTTACGATCTCGTCCTGCCATACATGGATTTTTTTATATTCGGTCGCATTCATATATTCCTGTAAAACCATACGGTTGACCACGTCTTTTAAAAGCTCTGCGGCGGACCGGATGGCTTTCTCGGAACGCACAGGCACTTTATGTACGGCGCGGATATAGGAGCTTGGATCGATGCCGAGTTCCCTGGCAATCGTCGTGAATTTTTCCTCGTCAGGTTCCTGGGGAAGGACTTGTCCGCCGATGACGGCGCCCAGCTTTTCGCCGTTTAGAATGATATCGATGGAAAAATCCATAAGGCCGGCATGGCACTCATAGACGCCCTTTCCTTCAGCGTCACATCTCTGACAGCGTCTGGCGCCTTCAGCACAGCCTCTGGTGTATTTCATACAGAAATCGGTAAAGCCGCTTCCCTTGGTGATATAATTGCCGTCTGTGTCGATCGCTACGGCGGCGAGCCCGGTGGCGTCTGAAAAAGCGTCCTGAATCGTTTGCAAATGTGTTATATCCATAAAATCTGAAAGTTTCATACAAATTTCCCCCTTGCAGAAATATTTTATTTATTATATCACTTTTTTAGCGGATTGCATAGCTTGTTTTATGGGGTTTTATGTTTTTTTCTATAGTATTTTGGGCTTTATTGTAAATAATTCACAGTAAGAATGGATATGCCGAGAACGGCAAGCACAATTCCCGTGGCCCGGTTCAGTGTGGCAGCAGATGCTTTGTTTGCAAATTTAGCGGCAATTCTGGCCCAGAGTAAGGTAGACGCCACACAAAAAACCAGACACAGGATGTCTGGCGTCCCGCCAATGGCAAAGTGGCTGACAGCTCCCGTAAAAGCGGTAAAAGCCATGATAAATACGCTTGTACCGACGGCAGTTTTCAGCTCGTATCCCAAAAGGCTGGTTAGAAGCAGAAGCATCATCATACCACCGCCTGCGCCGATAAAGCCGCAGATGAAACCGACAACAGTTCCGCTCAGGACAGACTGGATGACGCGCTTTCCGGCACTGACTGTTTTCATGGATTCCTTTGTGGTCATAACGGGTTTTACAATAAACTTAATACCGAGAAGCAACGTCATGAATACAGAAAAGCTGCCCATGGTGGTGTTGGGAACCAGACTGGCGGCAAAACTTCCGACCAGCGTAAACAGCAGTACGGTGACCATCATGACGATGCCGTTTCTGATATCGAGATTTTTGTTTTTGCCGTAGGTGTATGCACTTACGGCGCTTGCCAGGACATCGCTTGCCAGCGCGATTCCCACGGCTTCGTAGGCCGGAAGCCCGAGAAAGGTGATCAGCATCGGACTGATCACGGCGGCGGCGCTCATACCTGCAAATCCTGTCCCAAGGCCTGCGCCGATACCTGCAATAAAACAGATAAGAAATGTGAACATATTTTTCGACCTCCTGTATTACCTGTTTTATGAAAATTTTATGACAAAGAGGCAATTTGTCAAGAGGCGGGGAGACCTCTGAAAGGTGGAAAGAACCATTAAACACGTTATTCTTGCGCGCTCAGAGAATTTAAAGTATAATGTTTGAAATATATGAAAATTTTATAAAATTTCTGGTAGAGATTTATTTGGGAAACGAGAGAACGTACAAGGAGAAAACAGAATGAGAGAGACCGGAAAATTATTGTTGAAAGAAATATTGATCGTTGTCATAGGCGCGGTTGTGGGCGTGCTGGCCCTTGCCGCGACCTATTTTATTCCACAGATTAAGATGAAGGACAATGCATGGGAGTCCGCCATTTTGATGTATAGGGAAGGGCTGGGCTCCTTTATGTGGCCCACGGTAACGATGACCCAGCTTGACGGTTATACAGACGGCCTGATGTTGAATACGTCATACACGGAGACCGACGACGGCATTAGGGATATTCTGCTGGACACAAAGGTGAATGTGAGAGACATCAATCCCATGGAAGCCTTTTATGAAGTGATTGCACTGGAAAACAAAGATTATCGGATAGAGACGTACGGAAGATACTGGCATGGCTATCAGATTCTTTGGCGGCCGCTTCTGTGCTTTTTTAACTATGGCGAGATCAGGCAGATCAATATGGCTTTGCAGCTTGCCCTTGTTTTTGCGTTTCTGTATCTGCTGTTTCGGACAGGAGAGAAGGCGTTGGTTATTCCGTTTTTCGGGATGTATCTGTTTCTGACGCCGCTTGCCCTGTTCAGCTCCATGCAGTTTTCACCCTGCTTTTATCTGACTATGTTTGCCTCCATGGCATTGATAGGATCAGGGAAGTATTTGAACGATACAAGACGAAATTATCTGTTTTTGCTGACAGGTATCCTGACCGCATTCTTTGATCTGCTGACATATCCCTTTGTGACGCTTGGCATTCCGCTGATCACGCATCTGGCAGTAGACCGGGAGTGCGGTGAGAGTATAAAAAAGAGTGTGAAGGATATTTTTTTCCATACGGTTTCATGGTGCATCGGGTATGTGGGTATGTGGGGGGCCAAGTGGGTCGCTGCCTCCATATTTACGGATGAAAATGTGATAAAGGAAGCCTTGGATCAGGTGATGTTCCGGAGCGGCCATTTCGAGAAGGGGCGGTCTTACGCCACCACATTGCGGTTAAATTTTGACGCCTGCAATATGAAGTCAATTTGGGTTGTCCTGATTTGTCTGGCGGTATATCTTCTGGTGCGCATGGTCATAAATTACCGCAGGATCGGGGTGCGGCCGCTTCCCGGCACGGCGGCGATTTTACTGGTGTCGCTTTATCCGTTTCTATGGTATTACCTGACGATGCATCATTCCAGCGACAATTCTTATTTTACATGGAGAGAACTGTCGATCAGTGTGTATGGGATTCTGCTGGCTCTGGCGGTGAATGCGGGGCTGTCAGAGAAAAGCTGATGTAAAAAGCGGATGTCAGACCCTTAAGAAGATTGTGGTAAAATTTATAGATATTGAACACTTTCATTTGATGTGAAGGTGTTTTTTTTTGATTTTAGTGGATGATTTTGAATCAAGCCTCTTTTTTGAATTAGTGGAAGGATGATCATGATATTATACTGTAAACAATTACAATTTTAAAAAAGGAGGCTATTATGGAAAAGTATGGTTATCTGAGAGTCTCATCAAAAGACCAGAATCTGGATCGGCAATATGCTGCATTGGCTTCTTATCAAATACCGGAGAAGAATATTTATGTGGACAAAATGTCAGGTAAGGATTTTCAGCGGAATGCCTACCAGAAGATGATAAGAAGTGTGAAAAGAGGCGATCTGATTATTGTTAAAAGCATCGACAGATTGGGACGTAATTATGATGACATTATGAAGGAGTGGAGAAAAATCACCAGAGATATAGGCGCTGATATTGAAGTGGTTGATATGCCGCTTTTGAATACACGGTCACGGGAGGACGATTTGACTGGTATATTTATTGCTGATTTGGTTTTACAGATTCTGGCCTATGTAGCGGAGACAGAGAGGAATTTTATTAGAAGCCGTCAGGCGGAGGGAATTGCTGTGGCAAAGGCAAAGGGCGTTAAGTTTGGCTGTCGGAAAAAGGAGATGCCAGAAGAATTTGAACAACAGTATTTGTTGTGGAGGAGAGGAAAAATATCTACAAGACAGGCGGCAGAAGAACTGCGCATGAGTCATTCAACTTTTTATCGAAGATGTAAAGAGCGTGAAAAGTTAATCGTAACAAATGATGGAAATGAAAGTAGAATTTTGTAACAAAAAGTAGACAATATGATACAGATAAAAAGATGGATGTTAAACGATACATAAGCCAATAGA
>CAMQTN010000075.1 GCA_947037115.1 uncultured Lachnospiraceae bacterium | reverse complement strand
CACTTCTAGCTTCGTCGGCAGCGTCAGATGTGTATAAGAGACAGGTTTATATCATACGTGAAAAGGAGTGGAGAGATGTACAGGATCATAAAAGCGGAAGAACTTGCGGCTAACATCTATCTTATGGATGTGGAAGCGCCCCGTGTGGCGCGTTCCTGTCAGCCGGGACAGTTTGTTATAGTCAGAATGGATGAGGCGGGGGAACGCATTCCTCTGACCATCTGTGATTACGACAGGGAGAAAGGAACCATCACCATCGTGTTTCAGGTGGTGGGAGCGGCGACAGAGATGATGCGGCATTTACAGGCGGGAGACAGTTTCCACGACTTTGTGGGGCCGCTTGGATGTGCTTCCGAGTTTGTGCATGAAGAGGAAGCGTCTCTCAGACAGAAGAAGATTCTCTTTGTTGCCGGGGGACTCGGCACGGCGCCGGTATACCCGCAGGTGAAATGGCTGCATGAGAGAGGGATTGATGCGGATGTCATTGTGGGTGCGAAGACCAGGGATCTGCTTATTATGGAGGAAGAGATGAAGGCGGTTGCCGGAAACCTCTATATCACCACGGACGACGGCTCCTATGGCAGAAGCGGCATGGTGACCAAAGTAATTGAGGACCTGATCGAATCCGAAGGAAAAACCTACGATGTGTGCGTGGCAATCGGCCCTATGATTATGATGAAATTTGTCTGCCTGACCACGAAAAAATATGAACTGCCCACGGTTGTCAGCATGAATCCGATTATGGTGGACGGTACCGGCATGTGCGGCGCCTGCCGTCTGACTGTGGACGGAGAGGTGAAATTTGCCTGTGTGGACGGCCCTGAGTTTGACGGGCACAAGGTGGATTTTGACCAGGCGATGAAACGCCAGCAGATGTATAAGACCAAAGAAGGAAGAGACTACCTGAAAGCCAAAGAGGGAGATACCCATCATGGCGGGTGCGGAAATTGCAGTAGGTCAGAATGAAATTAAATTTTCAATCACGAGATTTGTGTTGACGCGTTGCTTGACACAAACTTGGTAAGGTACAAAAGGCAGCGCAGAAATGAGGAAAAAATGGAAGCAGATGTGTTAAAAAAGGTTCCCGTCCGTGAACAGGATGCAAAAGTACGTGCGGCAAACTTTGAGGAAGTGTGTCTTGGCTATGACAAAGAGGAGGCAATGTGCGAGGCAGCACGCTGTATCAACTGCCAGAACGCGCAGTGCATCAAAGGCTGTCCCGTTGCCATCAATATACCCGGTTTTATCGAGAAAGTGAAGGAGGGCGATATCGCCGCTGCCTATCAGATTATCAGCGAGTCTTCTGCGCTTCCCGCTGTCTGCGGCCGTGTGTGTCCGCAGGAGAGCCAGTGTGAGGGCAAGTGTATCCGGGGCATCAAGGGCGAGCCGATTTCCATCGGCAAGCTGGAGCGTTTCGTGGCCGACTGGGCAAGGGAAAACGGTGTGAAGCCCGAGGGAGCGGCAGAGAAGAAAAATAAAAAGGTGGCCGTGATCGGTTCCGGCCCTGCAGGTCTGACCTGTGCGGGAGATCTGGCGAAGATGGGTTATGAGGTGACCATTTTTGAGGCGCTCCACGAGCCCGGCGGCGTGCTTGTCTATGGTATTCCGGAGTTTCGTCTGCCAAAGGAGGACGTCGTAGCGAAGGAAATTGAGAATGTGAAGAGCCTTGGTGTAAAGATCGAGACCAATGTGGTGGTGGGTAAATCTGTCACCATTGATGAATTGATGGAAGAGGAAGGGTTTGACGCCGTGTTTATCGGTTCCGGCGCAGGACTTCCGAACTTCATGGGTATTCCCGGTGAGCAGGCGCTCGGTGTGTTCTCCGCAAACGAGTATCTGACCAGAAGCAATCTGATGAAATCTTTCGACGAGAATTCCAATACGCCCATTATGCGCGGTAAGAAAGTGGCCGTGGTGGGCGGCGGAAACGTGGCGATGGATGCCGCGAGGACGGCGCTCCGTCTCGGGGCGGAGGTACATATCGTGTACCGCAGAAGTGAGGAGGAGCTCCCTGCCCGCGTGGAGGAGGTTCATCATGCGAAGGAGGAGGGGATCATCTTTGACCTTCTGACCAATCCGACAGAGATTATTGCGGATGAGAGCGGCTGGGTTTCCGGCATTAAATGCGTGCGCATGGAACTGGGCGAGCCTGACGCTTCCGGCAGACGCCGTCCTGTTGTGATTGAAGGATCGGAAT
The DNA here is from genome assembly GCA_947037115.1 of uncultured Lachnospiraceae bacterium. GTDB lineage: Bacteria > Bacillota > Clostridia > Lachnospirales > Lachnospiraceae > UBA3282. The sequence continues at coordinate 16,106 of CAMQTN010000075.1, read as the reverse complement.
TTCTGATGGAAGTGGATACGGTGATTATGTCCCTCGGTACTTCCCCGAATCCGTTGATCTCATCCACCACAAAGGGGCTTGAGGTGAATAAGCATAAATGTATCGTTGCTGAGGAAGATTCCGGCGCAACCACAAAGAAAGGCGTCTATGCAGGCGGCGACGCCGTGACAGGAGCAGCTACGGTTATTCTGGCCATGGGGGCAGGCAAGGCCGCGGCAAAAGGGATAGATGAATATCTAAGAAATTCTTAATATTTTAACAGACTGAATCTTTATAAGTATCCTTTATGATGGAAAGCAGAATCAGGTAGACTGTGTACTTTCCATCATAGAAAGGGATAGGGCGGATTATATGAATCTAAAAGAACCGGACAGGGATAACAATCAGGAAGAGCGCGGCGAAGAGGGGGAAAACCTTTTTCAAAAGCCGGTGATGACAAGAATTCTTTTGACAGTCATCGCCGTTCTTCTCATCTGCATTTTGATTCTGCTCACCATTGTGGTTGGCCGCAGGGACCGCAGCCCGGAGGCAGACAAAGATCTGCAGCAAAACATTACGGACTATGCGCAGAGCCAGCAGGAACTTGACGGGCTTACTCAGGATGACAAGGATGCGCCCGCGCCTGAAAAGGAACCGGCGGCAGAGGAAGCGGGGCCGGAGGAGGACGAGGAAGAAGAGTCCGAAACGGAAGAAGAGCTTACCTCCGCGGACGATGATAAGACGGCGGTTGTCGTTGATATTGAGGATGAGAACGACGAAGCTTACACAAAGGAATATATTTTAAAGGAGGCATATCCTTTCTTTGCGGATAATAATCAGGATGCGATCTGGGATCTTGCCCACCTGAAGCGCTATGTCAGGCTGTCTGCACAGCTTGAGGGAACTGACGAGTTTTACTACCAGGGCGATGTGGACGGCGACGGGAAGCCGGACGGGACAGGTTTTGCGATTTACGAGAAAAACAGCTACTATTTCGGACAGTGGAGCCACGGTGAAAGAAGCGGACAGGGAACATGGTACCGCTATTATATCGGCAGGAAAAACAAGACGAATGCCATGGGGATCTATATGTCCCACAGCTATACAGGCGAGTGGAAAAACAACCTTCCCAACGGACAGGGCGCAGAGCATTATGATGTGGACATTTCCAGGCTGGAGCCGACGAGAGAGATCATGATACAGAATGTGGTCGGGAATTTCACGGACGGCCTCTACGACGGGGACATGTATGCAAACACCACGGACTATATCGGCAATGTGCAGGAGTGGGACGGCATTGCGGAAAAAGGCGTGTTTAAGCTGTGGCGGGATATGAGCGCCATCGGGGAGTGCTCGGTCTGGCGTTACCGGGAGGATACAAACGTATGCATGGATATTGACCAGTCAGAAAATAAGAATCAGGGAATCAGAGAGCTGTTAAAGTAGCTATGGGAGGAGGGTCTGTTTATGCCCCGTTATCAGAGCAGTGCGTCAAAGGCGGAAGATAACCGTTCCTCGGCTTACACACTTCTGGCTGTTGGCGGAATCGGTTTTATTGTAATCGTGTTGATTTTCTGTAATGTGATACCGCTTTATCAGGACGCCGGTATTACCAAATATCTGGTCTGCGGCGTCATGGGCGCGATGTTTATTCTCTTTATCGTCTTTGGCGTTGTGTCCATGCGGGATTCCAGACTGCTTCTGGTGAAGGCAAAATCAGAAAACTCACTGCGTTCTGAGATTACAAGATGGTGTCAGGAAAATCTGGACCGCGCTGCCATTGATGCTCTGATTCTGACGGAGGAAGATTCCGATGGGGAACTGACTCAGGAGGAGATGTACTACAGACGCACGGAGAAGATACGTGCGGCCATAGAGGACAAGTTCATGAATCTGGACGAGGCCTTTTTGGATGATTTTGTAGATGAGTATTATCAGGAAATATATGAAGATTACGTTGATAACAGTCGGTAAAATAAAAGAGAAGTTTTTTCGTGAGGCGGTGGGCGAGTATGAGAAACGCCTGAGCCGTTACTGCAGGCTGGAGATCAGGGAGACGGCGGACGAAAAGACGCCTGAAAAGGCTTCAGAAGTACAGCGGGAGCAGATTTTACAAAAGGAAGGGGAGCGGGTTCTTAAGCTGATACCGGAGGATGCCTTTACTGTGACCCTTGAGATCGAGGGGAAAAAGCTGTCTTCGGAGGCTTTTGCGGGGGAAATAGAGCGTCTGGGCGTCAACGGGACAAGTCATATTGTCTTTGTGATCGGCGGTTCTCTTGGTTTACATGACTCCATTAAAACACGGGCTGACCTGGCGGTCAGCTTTTCTGACATGACGTTCCCGCACCAGCTGATGCGGGTTATTTTGTTGGAACAAATTTACCGCGCCTGCCGGATCATCAATGGGGAACCGTATCATAAATAGTCGGTTGCGCGCTGTGCATTCTCTGTACGATCCATACTCATAAATTTGCGTTTGCACTCATATAGTGTACCATGAGAAGAGAGAAGAGACGACAACCGTTTACGCCGTTTGTGAAGTCAAAAGAGCTGATCGTGGAGTCCTTAAAGCTGCCAAAGGATACCATGCTGGGGGCTGCCATTGTCACTGTGACGGGCAACCGGGAGGCTTTTATCGAAAACTATAAGGGGATTCTGGAGTATACGACACAGTCCATTGTCCTGCAGGGAAAAAACGCAAAGATATGCTTTGAGGGCAGCGAGCTGTCCATCGATTACTATACCAATGAAGATATGAAAATCAGCGGAAAGATTGATGCGCTCCGTTATATATAAGCGCACAGGGGAGATGCCATGCTTCATTGGATACAGTATTTGAGAGGTTATGTGGTTATCAGGGTATGGGGCTACTCTGTGGAGCGCCTTTTAAACCTTCTCGGCAATCATGACATTTTGGTGTGGAATATTGAGGATCACGGCGAATATCATACCATGCATATCAGCATAGAAGGCTTTTTTGCACTGAAACCACTGCTTAAAAAAACGGGGACGAGGGCGGCTGTCCTGGGAAAATACGGCCTGCCTTTTTTTGTTTCAAAAATGCTTCGGAGGAAGCTCTTTGTGGCCGGGCTGATCTGTTGTATACTGTTCTGGAGCCTGACTTCCCGTTATATCTGGGATATCCGGATTGAGGGGAATTTTGCCCTGACAGAGGATGTGCTGATGGACTATCTGGAAGAGCGGGGGGTGCATCCTGCCATGAAAAAGAGTGCGCTTGATATCGCGGCTTTGGAGCAGGGGCTCAGAGAAGACTACGATCTGATCACCTGGACCTCCGCGCAGCTTAAGGGTACTACACTGCTGCTCCACATCAAGGAAAATGACATGCCTGTCTATGACGACAAAGCAGACGTGCAGGAGCAGGGCATGGATCTGGTAGCCGAAAAGGACGGCGTTGTGACTTATATGATCACCAGAAGCGGCGTTCCCTGTGTCTCTAACGGGGACAGTGTTCAGAAGGGGGATATTCTGGTGAGCGGGGCGGTTCCCGTCTACAATGAAGATACCACAGTGCGCAAATATCAATATGTGACGGCGGACGCGGATATTACCCTGCGCTACGGGCAGAATATTTCTTTGGAGGAGTCTGTAGCTTATGACGAGAAATGTTACACGGGAGAGAGAATTGAGATCCCGGTTTTCGGATCGGGGGAAAAACAGGTTTCATTTCGCCTCTCTGGTATTCCCTATGATTTTTACGATACCAGTGAGGAAAAAAAGCAGGTAAAGCTCCTGGATCATCTGTATCTGCCGCTGTATTACGGAAAAAGAACGGTGCAGGAATACGAAATTACCCCTAAAATGCACACGGACGAGGAGATGAAGCAGCTGTTACAGGAGCAGTGGAGTAAAATTATCGCAACTTTAGGAGAAAAAGGGGTACAAATTGTCGAAAAAAATGTTACAATAAAAAAGAATGATAAAAAATGGGTGTTGAATGCCCAGATGCAGCTTGAGGAGTCGGCAGTCAGGCTGGTTCCTACCGCCACTGAGCCGGTGATCCCGCCCGTCGAAGAGGAGGAGGGTCAGGAACAGTGACATGCTGTGTCAGGAGTATGCCTGATCACTGAAAGGCGGGAAATGGAAGTTTTTACAGTCAGTATTGATGTGCCTGTGGAGCACATGCAGAATCTTTTCGGGGAGTTTGACTCCCACATCAAACGGATCGAGAATGATCTGAATGTCATGATTGTGGACCGGGACGGTGCAGTCCGGATCTCCGGGGAGCGGGAGGCTGCCGACAGGGCAGCAAGGATTGTGAAGGAGCTTCTGGCACTGTCAGAAAGAGGAAATATTTTGGAGGAACAGAGTGTGGATTACGCCATAGAGCTTGGCAGACAGCAGAAGGAGGACATGCTTCTTGCCATGGACAGCGACTGTATCTGCCACACCGTAAACGGCAAACCGATCAAACCAAAGACGCTGGGACAGAAGCAGTATGTGGACGCCATGCGGGATCATATGATTGTCTTCGGCACAGGGCCGGCTGGCACAGGTAAGACTTATCTGGCGATGGCCATGGCGGTGACCGCATTTAAAAATAACGAGGTGAGCCGCATTATCCTGACGAGACCGGCGATAGAGGCGGGAGAAAAGCTGGGATTTCTGCCGGGTGATTTACAGAGCAAGGTGGACCCGTATCTGCGGCCTCTCTATGATGCGCTCTATCAGATCATGGGAGCGGAAAGTTTTGCGCGCAATATGGAGAAGGGACTGATTGAGGTCGCGCCTCTGGCTTATATGCGTGGAAGGACGCTGGACAATGCCTACATTATTCTGGATGAAGCACAAAACACGACCCCGGCGCAGATGAAGATGTTTTTAACAAGAATTGGTTTTGGTTCCAAGGTGGTTGTCACCGGGGACGCTTCCCAGAAAGATCTTTCGCCCGACATCAGATCCGGACTTGACGTGGCTGTGAAAGTCCTCTCAAAAATCGAGGACATTTCTTTCTGCAACCTGACAAGCAAGGATGTGGTCAGACATCCGCTTGTGCAGAAGATTGTGAAGGCTTACGACGATTACGAGGCAAAAGAAAAACGGCGCAGTGAACAAAAAACAGGAAACAGGAATTACAGGCGTGGAAAATAATTTTAACAGTCAAAAAAACAGTAATGTGATAAAAAGGATTGTGGCTTTTATGATCATGTTTGCCATGGCGGGCCTGATCGTCTGGCTCGGCAGCGTGTTCTATCAGAGTGAAACAGATCAGATGATCCGAAACGTGGTCATGATCCTGGCAGGGACGGGAATCGTCATTTTTTCCTTTACCATGAGTGAGATAAACGGTTTTTTTATCTATCGGAACGAAGGGCGCTACGGGCGGTTTGCCCTTACCTTTCTGATCAGTCTGGTGGTGGCGGAGTTTCTGCCGTTTCTGCCGGTTACCGGCTGGCCCTTTCTCGTGCTCTTTGTCATGCTCAGCGTGTTTTCCAACGGTATGACAGGACTTGCCGCCGGCAGTCTGTGTCTGCTTCTCGCCGTGAATTTTGCAGGCTGTGATTATGCGGTTTTCTGGCTGTATTTTATCAGCGGTATGGCAGGGATTTTAGTTTTCTCCACACTGGACGACGATTTTAAGGTAGGGATTCCGGCGATTATTTCACTGCTTGTCCTTTCTTTAAGTCTCATGGCCAATGTCATTCTCTTTGCGGATGAGCAGCTTTCCATGGCGCAGTTTCTGATACCTGGCATAAACCTGATGATCTGCTGCATTTTGCTGTTGGTCTGCCTGAAAATGGTAAGTTCTACGGTGATTCACAGATACCGGGACAAATATATGGAGATCAACGACCCGGAATGCCCGCTTCTGGTGCAGCTCAAGGAGCTTTCCAGGGAGGAATATTACCACGCGATCCACACGGCCTATCTGGGTGATAAGATTGCCAGGAATCTGGGAATTGACGATGCGGCTGTGAAGGCCTGCGGTTACTATCACAGGATCGGAAAACTTAAGGGGGAAAACACCTGGGAGAATGTCTCCGCAATTTGTGACAAGTATCATTTTCCGCCGAAGACAAAACAGATTTTGAAAGAATATGTGGACCCGGATGCAAAGATTGTCTCCAGGGAAACGATAGTCGTTTTGTTTGCCGACTGTATCGTATCTTCCATTCTGTACCTTTTTGAGAAAGATCCAAAGGCGGAACTGGATTACGAACAGTTGATCGACACCGTGTTTAAGAAAAAGTTTGAGACAGAAGAGCTGTGGGAAAATGAGCTCTCTCTTGGACAATTATACAAGATGAAGAAAATATTTATTCAGGAGAAATTATACTATGACTTCCTACGTTGAGAATGAAGGGCAACAGTCCTTTTCCTTTGATGAGGAGGAACTCCTTGACCGTGTCATGGAGGCTGTTCTCGACGCAGAGAACTGTCCCTATGAAGCGACGGTAAATCTGCTGATTACGGATGGCGCGGGAATCAGGGAGTACAATAAAAATTACAGAGATACAGACGCAGAGACGGATGTGCTTTCATTCCCCAATCTTGATTTTGAGACGCCGGGCGATTTTTCGGGCGCGGCGTCATGTGAGGCGGACTGTTTTGACCCGGACAGCGGAGAGCTGGTTCTGGGAGATATTATTTTAAATGCGGCGAGAGTAAAGTCTCAGGCCGAAGAGTATGGACACAGTGAGCTTCGGGAGTTTGCCTTTCTTCTGGCGCACAGCCTTTTTCATCTGTGCGGTTATGATCACATGGAAAAAACAGAGGCGGCTGTGATGGAAGAGAAGCAGGAGGCGGTGCTCTCCGGGCTTGGCATCACGCGTGAACAGGGATTCAGACACTGAGGATAAAAATGAGTATACAATGGATGACCAAAAATCTGAAAAACAGAATCATTCTCTCGGCAGGAATTTTGTCTTATTTCTTTCTTTTCTTCATGCGGATTCCGCTTTCACGGGTCATAGGAGATGCGGGCGTAGGGCTTTTTTCGCCGGCCTTTGAGCTGTTTGTATTGACCACTTTGGTCACATCCTATGGCATGTCACAGGCCATGTCGGGAATCATAAGGTACCGGGTTAAGAGGGAGCGTTATCGGAATGCGGGAAAGGTTTTTCGGACGGCCTTTTTTACAAACCTTGTCCTGGCTGTGCCCATGGCTCTTTTTACGCTGTTTTTTTCTTCATGGATTGCGGATGTACTGGTTTTGGAGCATTTAAGCCGTCTGGCGGTTCTTGCGGCTGCGCCCTGTATTGTGCTTGCTGCTCTGGTCGGCGCTCTCCGGGGATATTTTAACGGATACGGGCTGGGGGGTCTTACGGCACACTCTCAGTATCTTGAGAAAATTGCCATGCTGGCCGGCGCTCTGATTGTGGGCAGAATGCTTCACGGATACGGGCAGAAAGTAGCGGCTCTGTTGCAGGTGGAGGCGCACGCCTACGCGTTTGGCGCCCTTGGCGCAATGCTCGGTGTTATGGCTTCGCAGATCATTACTTTGCTTCACCTGCTTGTTCTTTATGTCCTTTATGCGGGAACGCTGAAAGGGCGTCTTGGCCAGGATAACAGCAGACGTGTCGAGAGCCGTTTTGAAATCCAGCGGATGCTCTTTGGCAACATGATTCCGCTGGCCGTTTTTGCAGTGCTCTCCAATCTGTTTATGCTTGTTGACCAGCGTTTTTTCAATTATTGTATGAACGTGACAGAGCGGGGCACAGTGCGCACGGCACAGTGGGGATGTTATTACGGCAAGTTTGCGGCGCTGATCGGGATGGGCGCGGCGTTTTCCTGTCTTTTTGTACACGGCCTGACCGGAAAGATCAGCAGCGCTTACGAGCGGGAGGAATACCGGGGTATGCGCGAGAGGATGGGCAGGGCGGTACGCAACGCGTCGATGGTGGCTTTTCCCATGGCTGTTTATCTTGCGGTATTGGCGAAACCGCTGTCTGAGTGTTGTTACGGACGCCCAACGGCACAGGTTACAGTCCTTTCAGGGTGGCTGCAGAAGGGGGCTGCGCTTGTCGTCCTGTTTACATTCAGTTTTCTGTTCGGACAGCTTTTGTATAAGATGCGTATGGTGAAGGAATTGCTTCTGGCTGCGCTTGCCTCCTTTGTACTGCATCTGGCGGTGGCTTACCTTATGGTACAGCGCATGGGGCTGGGGGCGGACGGTCTGCTTGTCTCGCTGATATTTTTGTTCGGTATTTATATGGCCCTTTCTTTTGTGTTTTTAAACAGGCGTGTAAAATATAAACCGGACTGGTTTTTGGGAATTGTTTTTCCCTGTGCGGCTGCAGCCGTTTCCGGCGTGGTGGTGTATCTGTTGAATCTGGTGCTGGCGGAGGCCGTGGGAGCGGTTCTCACCATTCTGGTTTCGGCGGTTGCGGGATTGTTCTTTTATATCTTTTTCCTCATGATCCTCCGGGTGCTGGGAGAGGCGGACCTGCAGGAGATGCCGCTCGGTTTTCTGTTCATTTTGCTTGGCAGAAATATTGGCGTTTTGTGAGACGTTCATGAGAAAATAACATATAAGCCGCGCCATGTGCCTGCCGCATGGCGTCGGAGCCGATGTGTTAGGGTATTTTGTGTGTATTAATTGCAGTGGCTGCTGCATAAAAAACAGGAATTGGCTGATACTGATTACAGGAAATCCGACAAGTGAGGTTGAAAGCGGAATGAAACTTGTAAAACGTATCAGTCTTTTTATGGTATTGTCTGTCGTCATGCTTGGGCTTGGCGGCTGGGGCGCCCTGAAGGCAGAAGATTTTTTCTATCCGAACCGGTACAGCTATAACCGTGAGGAAGTTCAGAAGCACAGGGAACTGGAGGATTTACTTCCACAGTTTTCGAAAACAGCCGATTCAGACGCCGGGGATAAAGAGACAGACAAAGAGCCGGAAGACGAGCCGGAGCAGGTCATTGAGACGGCAGTGGCCAATCAGCCTGTCGTGACGGCGGACACGCTGTATCTGGTGGAGACGGTGGATCTGAATAAGGGAACGGTCTCAGAGACGCAGGAAACGGTACCTGTCATGTATATCGGGTTAAACAGGGAAGAGCTTCTGGAGGCGCTCTCCTCCTATGACAAAAATCCGCCGCTGACAGAGCTGGAGCAGGGATTTGAGACCATAGAACTGACTTCCTTTTCCAGGGACCGGGTGGTGGTCTGCAAGTATTATAAGGAGAAAGAACCGGAGGGGTTTTATCTGATGGTGGCAGATCATTTTATCGTGGTCTACCATGAGGACAGGAGAACACTCTATATGAATACAGATATTTTGCTGGATCTGCTTCCTGATTCTTTGCAGAGAGAAATTATGGAGGGCAAGTACGTGGCAAGCGAGGAGGAGCTGTATCTGTTTTTGGAATCCTATTCGAGTTAGAAGGGAATAATCGGCTATGAGCAGACGGATTGCGGTGATCGGAGGCGGTGCGGCCGGGATGATGGCGGCCATTTGGGCCGCTGATTCCGGCGGGACAGTAACCATCTATGAAAAAAATGACAGAGTGGGGAAAAAGATTCTCTCAACGGGAAACGGCAGATGTAATTTCTCCAATGAAAATATGGCCCCGCTCTTTTTTCACGGGAGCGGTACGGCTCTTATCGGCAAGGTGCTTTCCGAGTTTGGCGTGTTGCAGACAAAGGCCTTTTTTTCCTCGCTGGGTATGCGGATGAAGGAACGGTCGGGTTATCTTTATCCGGCCAGCGACCAGGCTTCCACGGTGCTTGACATTCTGCGCTATGAGCTTGCGAGGAAGGGCGTAGCGGTACATACGGGGGAGGCGGTGCGGGATCTCTCCTGTGGGAAAGGAAAAGAGAAATTTTTGGTAGCACGGCAGGGGGCACGAGAATCTTATGACGCGGTAATTCTGTCCTGCGGCGGCTGTGCCGCACCGAATACGGGTTCCGACGGGAACGGGTTTCGTCTGGCCGGACAGTTCGGGCATCGGATTATTACGCCTGTACCGGCGCTGGTGGCCCTTCGCTGTAAGGAGAAGTTTTATAAGCAGGTGGCGGGCGTCCGGTGCGATGCCGGTCTTACACTCTTTGTGGCAGGGGAGCCTGTCTGTGAGGAGCGGGGAGAACTGCAGCTTACCGATTATGGCATTTCAGGTATTCCGGTCTTTCAGATCAGCCGTTTTGCCGCACGCGCTTTACAGGAAAGGAAGCCTGTCACTGTGCGGATTTCTTTTCTGCCGGACTTTGACGGGGCGGCCTGTGAGTCATTTTTCAAAGCCCGCCTGCGGCAACAGGGTGAGGATTCGATGGATGTGTTTCTGACTGGTATAGTCAACAAAAAAATCAGCCAGTTACTGCTGAAACTTGCCGGTATACGGGAGACGGAGCAGGCAAAGGGTATCCCTACCGCAGCGTTTGAAAAGCTGTGCCGTCTTTACAGTGGTTTGGAGACGGAGGTTGTGGGAACAAACGGCTTTGACAAGGCCCAGGTCAGTGCAGGGGGTGTGGACTGCAGGGAAGTGTCCGACAGACTTATGTCAAAGAGACAGCCGGGGCTGTTTTTTGCCGGGGAGATTTTGGATATCGACGGTCTCTGCGGCGGTTACAATTTGCAGTGGGCCTGGAGCAGCGGAGCTGTGGCCGGAAAGGCGGCGGTGTATGATTCGTATTAATCAGATAAAATTACCGGCGGTCTGCAGGAATGAGGAGGCTGCCCTTCAAAAAAAGACGGCAAAACTTTTGCGGGTGGAGGCGGCCTCGATCCTTTCTTTATCGATTGTGAAAAAATCCATCGACGCCAGAAAAAAACCGGATATTTATATGGTGTATACGGTGGATGTCAAAGTGGAAGACGAGCAAAGGGTAATGAAAAAAAGCGGCCTGAAAAACGGGCAGATCCAGCTTGTGGAGGAAAAACCGTATTGTTTTCCGGCCATGGAAAAAATGCCTTCCGGCGTAAGGCCCATTATTGTCGGGACGGGCCCGGCAGGGCTCTTTTGCGGTTATATGCTGGCAAAAGCGGGATGTCGGCCCATTTTGTTAGAGAGGGGCCGGACGGTACATAAGCGTCTTGCAGATGTGGAACGTTTTTGGCAGGAAGGGGTGCTTGACCCTTCCTCAAACGTGCAGTTCGGGGAAGGAGGCGCCGGCACTTTTTCGGACGGGAAATTGACTACAACAGTCAAAGACCCTTATGGCAGAATGCGGGAAGTTCTGCGCATTTTTGTGGAGGCCGGTGCACCAAAGGAGATCCTCTATGAGGCAAAGCCCCATCTGGGAACGGATATTCTGACAGACGTGGTCGTTAATCTGCGGAAGAAAATAGAACATTGGGGCGGGGAGGTGCGTTTCGAGTCACAGGTGACGAAGCTCCTGATGGAGAAAGGCAGGATCACGGGCGTGGAAGTGGACGGCGTGCCGCTTATGGGCAATGTGGTGGTTCTTGCCATCGGCCACAGTGCCAGAGATACCTTTCAGATGCTTTCCGATGCATCCGTTCCGATGGAAGCCAAGGCTTTTGCGGTGGGGCTTCGCATGGAGCACCCGCGGGAAATGATCGACCGGCTGCAATACGGCGACCCCGGTTTTGCACTGCCTGCAGCCTCCTATAAGGTGACGGCAAAGACGGTTTCCGGCAGAGGCGTTTACTCCTTCTGTATGTGTCCCGGCGGCTATGTGGTAAATGCATCCTCCGAGCACAAAAGAACAGCGGTAAACGGTATGAGCTACAGTGACAGGGACGGCGCAAACAGCAACAGCGCCATGATTGTCACCGTGTCGCCCGAAGATTACGACGGGGCCGGCCCCCTTTCCGGGATTGCATTCCAGCGCAGGCTGGAGGAACGGGCCTATGAGATCGGCAGGGGAGCTGTGCCTGTAGAGCGTTACGGGGATTTTCACAGTGCTGTCTGCGGCACGGATTGCAGTTTTGGTTTATTGCAGGGGCGGCTGGCTGCGCGTTATCCGGATTTTACACCGGCAGTCAGGGGGGCATGGCTGTCTGCCCCTGTTCACGGGATTCTGCCGGATTTTCTGAACCGTGCGCTGGCGGAGGGAATTGATCTGATTGGGCAGAAAGTGCCCGGTTTCAACGACGCGGACGCTTTCCTGTCCGGTGTGGAGAGCAGGACTTCCTCCCCAGTGAGGATTCTGCGGGATGAGACAGGGCAGTCCGCAGTCAGAGGGCTTTTCCCCTGCGGAGAAGGCGCGGGATATGCGGGTGGTATCACCTCCGCGGCGATGGACGGCATCCTGATTGCGGAGAAGGTTGCGTCCGCTTACTGACGAAAGTAATGAGCAATGCGCAGATTTCAGGCGTAATGCTTATTCAATAAAAGCCGTTGCATATTGGGGAACAGACATAAATTCACGAAAGGTGCTTGGGAATGGGATTTCCAAGCCTTTTGTGAATAAAATGATAATTAAAAATACTGCTTGACGCAAGGCTGTTCGCACGCTAAAGTATAGTTGTTGAAAGGGGAACCCAATATGCCAAACATCATTTACACCAAAAAGGCAAGGAAAAGTATCAAGTCCCTAGATATAAGAGTAAAAGATAGGGTCAAAGAAGGAATTGAAAAAATTCCGTTTGGAGATATTAAAAAGTTGCAGGGCTACTCAAATTTATATCGGCTCCGGATCGGTGATTATCGGATTATCTACCAGATGGAGGATGATACTATTATCGTTGATGCTGTACTGCCAAGAGGCGAAGCATATAAAGGATTGTAGGAGGTGTTTTTATGAGCAGAGATACATTGCGTGGCCTGGTCGAAATTGTAGACGAGAAAGAGATTGATACAGTCTGCCGGATTCTTTTAAAATTTGTTCAGGAGGATGCGGCAACGCCGGATGAAGTGAAGGCAATCAGGGAAGCCAGACAGGAAATCGAAAGAGGGGAGCTGTTTTCTCACGAAGAAGTGTGGGCGTAGAGAAATACAGGGAAAAACTTCCTAAAAGTACATTTTGGGGTGTAACCGTACAACAAAGAGGATGCATAGGACGAAAGCCCGTGAGCGGGAAGAACCGAGCGGAAATGAGGATGGCATAGTATGATAGACAGAAAAGCCCTGATGGCGGATAAAAAGAGAGTTGTGGTGAAGATCGGCTCCTCCTCCTTACAGCACAGGGAGACGGGGGATCTGGATTACACGAAACTGGACGTGCTGGTGCGGGAACTCTGCAACCTGAGAAATATGGGGATGGATGTGGTTTTAGTGACTTCCGGTGCGATTGCCGTTGGACAGAAAGCAATTTTACCGCAGCTGGCAAAGGAGGAGGACAATCCCATAGCCGTGAAACAGGCATGTGCTGCGGTGGGGCAGGCAAGATTGATGATGATTTATCAGAAAATATTTGCCGAGTACAATCAGGAGGCGGCCCAGATCCTGATGACGAAGAATACAATCGTGGATAATCTGAACCGTTTCAACGCCCGGAATACTTTTGCAGAGCTGTTCAGGCTGGGTGTGATCCCGATTGTGAACGAGAATGATACGGTGGCCACCTATGAGATCGAAATCGGTGACAACGACACCCTGTCGGCCATCGTGGCTTCCCTTGTGGAGGCGGACGCGCTGCTTCTTCTTTCTGATATCGACGGCCTTTACACCGACGATCCAAGAACCAACCCCGACGTCAAGTATATTGAGGTCGTAGAAGAGCTGACGGAGGAACTGATGAATATGGGAAAGGCCTCCACCGGGAGCAGCGTGGGAACCGGCGGCATGACTACCAAGTTACAGGCTGCCAGGATTGCGAGCAGCACCGGCGTGGATATGGTCATTGCAAACAGCAGCGACATTAAAGTGATACACAGAATTTTGAGCGGACAGAACATAGGGACCTTGTTTTTGGCCCATAAAGACGAGCATTTTGACCTGCCGCTGTATGTGCAGCAGATGCACCCTTGCGAACAGAAATTCTAAGGAAGCGCTGATGAAACCATCGCTTCTTTGCGTCTCCTGCAAATGCGCGCGAGAGGATTGAATCAATGAATGTAGAAGAAATGACACGAAGGATCAACGAGCTGTACCATAAATCGCAGAAAGAAGGCCTTACTCCCGAGGAGAAGGAAGAACAGGCAGCTTTACGGCAGGCTTATGTGGCCAATGTGCGGGCGAACCTGAAAGGCCAGCTTGACAATATTTCCATTGTGGAAAAGGACGGCAGTGTTACAAACCTTGGTGAAAAGCATGGAAAAAGATGAGGCGCAGGCGCGAAGAAAGAAGGAAATCCGACGGGAAGCCCTGCAAAGAAGGGACAATCTGACAAAGGAGCAGAGACGGGAGTGCGGCGGAAAGATTCTCGAAAAACTGACGGCGCTTTGCTGCTATCGGGAAGCAGACGCGCTTCTTACTTATGTCAGTTTCCGCAGCGAAGTGGACACGTTTGCGCTGATCCGTCTTGCTCTCGAAGAGGGAAAGGCCGTGTTTACGCCAAAGGTTTTGGGGCGGGACATGGTTTTTTTCAGAATTTTTTCCATAGATGATCTGAGAGAAGGGTATCAGGGTATACTGGAACCTTCTGAAACCATATCATACACTGACTGGGTGAGTCAATTCGAGAGAGAGCAGGAAAAGACCGGGAAATGCCGTGGCCATTCACCGGGGCGGCCGCAGGTTCTTGTCTGCATGCCCGGGACGGCCTTTGACAGGAACCGGCACCGGATCGGCTACGGAGGCGGTTTTTATGACCGCTGTCTGCCGGGACTGGAGGCAGGTCCGGCGAAAAAAATCACCACAGCCGCCCTAGCTTTTTCCTGTCAGGTTTTTGAGGAAATTCCATGGGAGCCGCACGATATCCGTCCGGCGTATCTCCTCACGGAAAAAGAAATTCTGCCGTAGGAAAGACAGGGCGGAAGCGGGGGAAGGGCATTTCAGAAAGGAAACGGATTATGGAACGTATGGGAACAACTGAATTCGACATCTATTTAGAGGATCTTGGCAGGCGGGCACAGGCTGCAAAAGCAGTCCTGCAAAGCCTTGACACGGCGCAGAAGAGCCATGCGCTTAAGCAGGCGGCAGAAGCGCTGAAAAAGGAACAGGGAAAGCTCCTTTCGGCCAATGAAAAGGACTGCGCAAGGGCGAAGGAAAACGGCATGGCACAGGGGCTGTTAGACCGCCTTACCCTGACGCCGCAAAGAATCGAATCCATGGCGGAGGGCCTGATTCAGATTGCCGGACTGCCTGATCCCGTTGGGGAGGTCATGGAGCAGTTTGACAGGCCAAACGGCCTTCATATTGAGAAAGTACGGGTTCCCATGGGTGTGATCGGCATCATATATGAGGCTAGGCCCAATGTGACGGCAGATGCATTCGGCCTGTGTTTTAAAACGGGAAATGCAGTGATTTTAAAGGGCGGAAAGGACGCATTTTACTCCAATCATGCCATCACGGAGGTGATACAGGAGGCGCTGTCCCAGGAAGGCGTCGACCAGAATGCCATTTTGCTGATTGAGAATAATGACAGGGCGGTAACCACGGCTTTTATGAAGTTAAAAGACTATGTGGATGTGCTGATTCCAAGAGGCGGCGCAGGGTTAATCCGATCGGTGGTGGAAAACAGCACCATCCCAGTGATAGAGACGGGAACCGGAAACTGTCATATCTACATTGACGAGGCCGCCGATCCTGAAAAAGCGGTTCCCATCGTGATCAATGCAAAGACCCAGCGGATCGGCGTATGTAATGCCTGCGAGTCCCTGCTTGTCCATAGAAAGATTGCAGACAGGATTCTTCCCGCGCTGGGGAAAGCGCTTCTGGAAAAAGAGGTGGAGATCCGCGGCGACGAAACCGTGCGCGCGCAGATCCCGCAGGCTCATGCCGTTACCGAGGAAGATTACGGGAGAGAGTATCTTGACCTGATTCTCTCCGTGAAAACCGTCGATTCTCTGGAGGAGGCTGTCGCGCATATCAACAAATACAATACGGGACATTCCGACGCCATCCTGACGGAGGATAAGGACCGTGCGCAGAAATTCCTGCGGGAAGTGGACGCGGCCTGTGTGTATGTGAACGCATCCACCCGCTTTACGGACGGCTTTGAATTTGGTTTCGGGGCGGAAATCGGAATCAGCACCCAGAAACTTCACGCAAGAGGGCCCATGGGACTCAACGAGCTGACCTCCTATAAATATCAGATTACCGGTGACGGGCAGATCCGTCCCTGATGGGATGTAACAAAAATTTATATTGGTTATTTT
>CAMQTN010000074.1 GCA_947037115.1 uncultured Lachnospiraceae bacterium | reverse complement strand
TTGCGGACAAACGGTTTTCAAGACCGCCTCGTTATGACCACTTCGATACCTCTCCGTGTTCGCGCTGCGCCCGGCTTCAAGTCGAGCGCAAAAATTATTCTAGCAAAAATAATTTTTCATGTCAACATATTTTTTCATTTTTTTCGCCAACTCTTTTTTTACTCCATGTTTCAGTCAAATTCCAGTCGGGCGTCCGTCTTTTATCCTCACTCTTTCGGTTCGGGAAATTACTGCACTTCTTCGGCATACCATTCCGACAGATCGAGCCCATAAGCCCTTTCCAGTTCCCTGATCAGATTGTTTGTCGCCCCGTCGTAATCCACGCTCATCAGGCTGATACTGTAATTCGCAAAATACGTTCCTTCCACATGGATCATAAAGGTGATATCCGCCCTCTCATGATACTCTTCCGATCTGTAATCCTGCTCCTCATACTCCAGAACGTAGAAGACTCCCTGCTCCTCTCCCTGCATGGGCATAACATCGGTGATCCGCACGTTTTTGTTTCCCTTCTCCGGGTCGCTGCAATTCTCCAGATCCTTATCTGCCTCCTCCTGTGCTTTCGCCTGAAAGTCCTTATAGGTATAATCGACGCCAGCCCTCACCGAGACGCCGTGTATCGTCGTTGACACTCTCTTTTCACTGGCGCTTGTACTGTTCCCCATCGGCACGAGAACCGGACCGGTAATACCTTCCTCCTCGTCAAAGGTAAGCGTAAGCCTTCCAAGATACTGATACCCCTCTGCCTTTTCCAGAACAGGTTCCCCCTCTCTCGGCTCATAGACATCCTGTATCTCCGTCTCATGCTGCGCACTCTGCTCGGCCCATGTACCGTCCTCCATCGCAAATTCGCTCAGATCAAGGCCATAGCAGCGCGCCACTTCACCGACCAGAGGCGACGTCTCCTCATCCTGCACATTTTCACGTACTTCCATCTCCCAAAAGACTCCGACACCGCCATCCCTGACGCTCATATAATAGAGTTTCGTCCTCTGACAGGACGAGCCCCAATAATCTTTATCCTCCGTGGTCAAAATAACATAACGGTCGTTCCCCTTTTCCATCAGCTCTCCCATGGCAACATCCGAACATTCGGGATCTTCCTCCCATATCTCAACCATCATACTCACCTCTTCTTCCAGATATTTCTGTAAATTTTCCAGAGAACCGCCCGGAAAGGCCGAGGCCGTAAAAGTAACCCCGTGATCCTCAAAATAGAAGAACCGATCCTCTACAATCTGACCACCCTTTGGCGCATAGAGCGCATACTCCTTCCCTTCGCCCAAAATATCCTTAATCTGAAATTCCGCCAGATAGGTAAGATTCGTCGGATCAGGCGCAAGTTCCCCGGATGCGTTCTCCTGTGCCGCAGCAGGCGCCTCAGCCGTCTCCTCCGCAGCCTCCGTTTCCTCCGCAGTTGTCTCCGGCTCCGGCTCCGCGTTCCCGGACGCGCCACAGCCTGCAAGAATCATCGTAGTTAATATGGTAGTTGTAATAATCTTCCAAATGTTTTTCATGTGTTCTCCTCCCGCAGTCTCCCATCCCTGAAATCCTGCATCAATGCCTCCGCCACCACGATATCCTCCGGCGTAGTGACCTTAATGTTGCGATAAGACCCCTCCACCAGCCTGACGGGTCTCTCCAGCATCAGCTCCACCACGCCCGCGTCGTCCGTAATCTTTACCCCCGCCGCCGCGAGAGTCTCCTTCTCCCGCATCAATCTCTCGTAAGCTTCCATGATGAGCGCCGCCTCAAATACCTGCGGCGTCTGAATCTGCCAGAGTCGTGTACGATCAGGCGTCCCGGCCACACACCCTTCCTGGTCTGCAAACTTGATCGTATCTTTAACGGGCATCCCGGCTGCACACGCGCCCGTTCTCTCCACCTCCGCAAGACAACGTTTTAAAATATCTTCCGTCAAAAAGGGTCTGGCGCCGTCCTGAATGAAAATATAGCCGTCCCGGTCAGGAACATATGAATTTTCTCCACCCTGTACCGATTCCCTGCCGGCAGCCGCCTGCAACCCGCTGTACACGGAATCGTACCGCTCTTTTCCCCCTGCCACAACAGCCTTCACTTTTCGAAATTCATATTTCGCCACAATTTTTTCTTTTGCAAAAGAAATATCCTCCGCGCCGATGACCAGAATGCAGTCATCAATCACAGAGGATTCTTCTACCGCATGTAATGCGTACCATATGAGCGGCCTGTCTCCCAAAAGCATATACTGCTTGGCCACATCACTTTTCATACGGCTGCCCTGTCCGGCCGCCAGCACAATGGCTGTGCACCTTTTCTTTCCCATATCCGCTTTCCCTCTCACGCCACGGAGAATGCATTCTTTGCATTCTCCCAGTCATGACTTCGTTCTGCTTAGGCTGCGTATTTTGCAGGCTTAGCAGGACTTCATGTCTTGCCCAAGTTTCAGATTCGGCACCGCATTCAAGTCATATCCGTGCCGCACGCCCTTTCTGTACTCATAGTAGGCCGCCGCCCCGATCAT
The DNA here is from genome assembly GCA_947037115.1 of uncultured Lachnospiraceae bacterium. Taxonomy (GTDB): domain Bacteria; phylum Bacillota; class Clostridia; order Lachnospirales; family Lachnospiraceae; genus UBA3282. The sequence goes on along the minus strand of CAMQTN010000074.1, from coordinate 16,321 downwards.
CGCCGCATTGTCCGTGCATAGAACGGGCGAGGGATGATAGAAAGCGATCCCCCTCTTTTCGCACTCCTTCTCCAACGCACGCCGAAGCGCCGAGTTTGACGCCACCCCGCCGGCAATGGCAAACTTTTTCATACCGCAGGATAAAACCGCATGCATGGAATGTTCCACAAGCACATCCACCACCGCTTTCTGAAAGGAGGCTGCCACATCGGCCTGACAGATCTGAATCCCCTTCATCTCGCAGGAATTCAGATAGTTTAGTACCGCGGACTTTAAGCCGCTGAAACTAAAGTCGTAATCGGAATCTCCCACCTTCGCTCTCGGGAAAGAAACCGCCTCCGGATTTCCCTCTTTAGCCACCTTGTCGATCTTGGGGCCTCCAGGATAGCCAAGGCCGATGGCCCTTGCCACCTTGTCAAAGGCCTCCCCCGCCGCATCATCCCTGGTGCGGCCCAGAATCTCATACTCACCGTAATCCTTCACCACCACCAGATGAGAATGTCCGCCGGACACAACCAGACAGACAAATGGCGGTTCCAACTCTTTATTTTCTATGTAATTAGCGCTGATATGCCCCTCGATATGATGGACCCCGATCAGCGGAATACCTGAGGCAAAGCTTACCGCCTTCGCTGCGGACACCCCCACCAGAAGAGGCCCCACAAGGCCCGGGCCATAGGTAACCGCAATGGCATCCATGTCCGAAAGCTGCATCCCCGCGTTTTGCAGCGCTTCCTCCATCACCTGATTGATCTTCTCGATGTGCTTGCGGGAGGCAATCTCCGGCACCACACCGCCGTAGACAGTGTGGAGGGCAATCTGGGATGAAATCACATTGGATAGCACTTCCCTGCCGTTTCTCACCACAGCAGCCGCCGTCTCGTCACAGGACGATTCTATCGCCAGAATCGTCACCGTCTCACCGATACTGACCATTCCCTAATCCTCCACCAGTTCCCAGCCAAGTATCTTCCAGTGTCCGTCCTGATCCTGTCTGAGCACAAAACGTTCCAGAGATGCCACACGCGTACCGCTGTTGGGCTGTCTCAGATAATAAGTACAGTACAGTCTTGCGCAGGAATAGTCATTCTGTGTAAAATACTCCACATCCGTGCTGGCGGAAACCTCATAGCTTGCAATGGTATACTTTTTCCCCTTCATTTCCAGTATATCATTCCGCAGATCTTCCATATACTGTTCCTGCGTCTTATTCGCCACCAGCTCTGCATCATAAAGATACTGTACCTTACTGGCAAGCTGTGCCAGCTCTTCGTCAGAGTATTCTTCGTTATAGAAACACTCCGTGATTTCACTGTAATATTTCACAACCTCCTTGGGCGTAGGAGGATAGTTGTGCTCCAAATCTCTCATCAGCACACTCTGCACCACCGTGGCAACCACTTCCTCCTGCGTCTGCTGCCTGTCCCGGCGTCCCAGATAATAGAAGTAACCCAGAACAATCGCCGCCAGAATCACCGCAACAATCACAATCTTAATCCCGCTTGAACGTTTCATATCCCCCTCCTGTATCTTCCCGCATGCTCTCCTCTACTCTTCATCATACGTCAGATCCACGCTTCTGCCATCCCTGGCCGCCACCGCATTTGGAAAAATCTTCCATACCTCCTGCATATAATCATCCGGACGGATCAGCGACGGACTGTAGTGTGTCAGCCACAGCTCCCTCACGCCGGCACGCTTCGCCATCTGAGCCGCCTCGTAAAACGTCATATGCTTATATTCCCGGGCTTTCTGCGCCTTCTCCGGCTCGCCGTACATGCCCTCGCAGATAAAAAGATCTGCTCCCTGTGCATTTTTGACAATGCTGTCCGTGGGTCTTGTGTCCGTACAATAGGTAACCTTGAGTCCCTTTCTGGGGGCTCCCAGCACCATATCAGGCGTAAAGGTCTGTCCGCCCACTTCTATTATCTCACCTTTTTGCAGGGGATTCCAGTAATTTCTCGGAATATTGAAAGCCTGCGCCCGCTCCACATCAAATCTGCCGATGCGCTCCACCACGATATTGTAACCGTAGCAGACCACATTATGATTGACCCGGTACGCCTCTATGCGGAAACCCTGAAAGGAAAAGGTCTGCTCCGGTTCCGTAATCTCCACACAGCGGATCTCAAAGGGCAGTTCCGGCGCGATCACCCGGAGGGAGTTGACTATTCTGGTCAACCCCTTCGGCCCAATCATCATAAGCGGTTCCGTGCGCTCCGCATTGCCCATGGTGAGCAGCATCCCCGGAAGGCCGCTGATATGATCCGCATGAAAGTGGGTAAAGCAGATCACATCGATGGGTTTCGGGCTCCATCCCTTTTCTTTCATGGCAATCTGCGTGCCTTCCCCGCAGTCAATCAATATACCGGTGCCATTGTATCTCGCCATCAGCGAGGTGAGCCATCTGTGGGGAAGAGGCATCATCCCTCCCGTGCCCAGTAAGCAGATATCTAACATGTGTGCTCCCGTCTTAAAAAGGGGCAGTCTACAGCAGTTCTTTCCTCTCGCGCCGCGACGGCGGCAGCTGAAAACCAGCAATGATCTTCTCATAACAGGCTTCACACAGGTCAAAACTGTCGCTCTCCCCGTCCTTTTCGCCAAAGAAACCGAAGTCGTGATCCACATGGATACACTCTTCTTTCAAAATGCCATTTTCTACCAACAAAATTTTGCCGCAGGCATTGCAGACTACCTTAGTCAACTCTTTACCTTCATTGTATTCGCGCATGACAATCCTCCCTTAATTTACACTGTCGTGCCTTCTAACGGCCGCTGTCTTCATTCTAGCAGACAAAAGGTATCATAACAGTGGTAATTGTTCCATGCGCTGCCTATCTCTTCCACATAATCAGGGCGTCTTCCACAGGTTTTTCATAAAAACCCGGCCGGATTCCCTCGGACACAAACCCCAGCTTTTCATACAAACCGATGGCTGCCGCATTGCTTACCCGCACCTCCAGCGTGTAGGCCCTCAGACCTGCCCGGCCACCCTCCGACATCAGATAAGTCAACAGCCCCATGGCCACGCCGCGTCTTCTGGCCCCGGGCGTGACCACCACATTAGTGATATTGCCCTCCCCCGCAATCAGAAGCAGGCCGCAGCCGCCGAGAATCTGGCCATCCTCCTCCGCCACAAAGTACGCAGTATCCTCCTGCTCGATCATCCGCAAAAAGGACTCTGCCGACCATGGCATGGAAAACGTCTCCTCCTCCAACCGGCTGATAAAGGGCACATCCTCCGTCCTCATCCGCCGATAGGTAATCATAAAGCCGCTCCCTGTCCCGCACGCTCGCGTTCCGCCTGAGACAGACGCAGATATTCCGGCGCATGCTCCGCGCCACTCACCGCTTTTCCCTGCTCATAATAGATGCTTCCCAACGCCGCGACCGCCGCCGCCGACTGCCTTGCCCGATGAGGCGGCGCCGTCGTGTAAGGCACCCGCATGATCTGCGCCATCCGCTCACCAAAAACCGGCACGCCGTCTCCCAGAAATATGACACTTCTGTCAAGTTTATTCAGCGCTTCCGCAATCTCGTCAAAGGACACCGCACACTGTTTTCTGATAACACGCATGTCATATTCAAACCGGCCATCCCGGTCAGGCACAAATTCATAAATACCCGTGTACACCTGATCTCTTCTGGCGTCCATAATCGGACAGACAAGATCTTTTGCCCCGTACATCTGATACGCCAGAGCGTCCACAGTCGGCACCGGCACAATGGGTTTATTCATGGCAAAGGCAAGCCCCTTGGCCGTGGCAGATCCAATCCGCAGTCCCGTAAAAGATCCCGGCCCCGCCGCCACCGCAATGGCATCCACCGTATCAAGATCAAGCTCCACCATCCTGCAAATCTCCTGCAGCATGGGCAGCAATGTCTGGGAGTGGGTCTTCTTATACTGTACGGTGTATTCCGCGATTAAGTTGTCATCCTCCGAAAGCGCCACCGAGGCCACCAGCCCGGAGCTGTCAAGCGCCACTGTTTTCACGTCGCATCCCCCGTCGTATTACTTGGCAGAACGATTGAAAATGCCCTGCATTCTTCGCTTATCTCTGTATTGTGATTTTACGGTAATCAAATCCTCTGGACAAATCCTTTTCTATGGTGATGCGGATACAGTCCTCCGGCAAAATTTCGCGAATCAGATCCGCCCACTCGATGAGGCAGACGCCCTCTCCGTAAAAGCAGTCCTCGTAACCGATCTCCTCCATCTCCTCCACATCCCCGATGCGGTACACATCAAAATGGTAAAGAGGGATTCTGCCCTCCTCATAGCTGTGCAGAATCGTAAAAGTGGGGCTGCTTACCGGCTCCGTGATACCAAGCCCTGCCGCCAGCCCCTGCGTAAAGACTGTCTTACCCACGCCAAGATCTCCGGCCAGAGAGTAGACTTCTCCGGGAGACACTTTCTCCCCCAGCGCCTTCCCGTATGCAAATGTCTCCGCCGCGCTGCGGCTCTCCATGACTCTTTCCATCCTATACCCTCCATGCGGAGAATACTCGTTTTCAGGCATTCTCCTGTGTGAAACCCGGTACTTCCAGGTCAGTTATGCTGACTTTACGAAACAGCCTTTGCTGTGAATGGCTGGAAGCGCTTCTCACACTAGCCCCGGATCTTCACTTTCTTCGGGGGCATATGGGTGGAAATCATCTCAATCACTTTGTATTTGCCGTCGCCCAGATCGCTCTTCGGAAAAATGCAGGCGTTCACCGCCGTGGTGTAAACCACAATGCTCTTCGGTGTGGAGACCGCCTTCACCATGCCATCCCATGCCATCTGCTCCGTAGTCCCTTCCTGTGACACCTCGATTCCCTCCTCCGACAGTCTGTAGTGGAGGGGTTTCTGAAAGGCCGGCGTGGCTTTCGCCTGAGAGGCGGCCCGCAGAAAGAGCGTCCATGGCAGATAGAGCAGAATCACCACCGCGATAATCAGAATGAGCGGCTGCCTGTTTGCCGCAAAGAGAAACAGCATAAGCACACCCACAAGCGTGCCCATGAGTCCGGGCAGATGCGAATAGGTGTGCTGTAACATGTAATCATATAAAATTGCAGTTGTTATTTTAACATCAAATTCGATTTCCATATGAAATCTATTATACTAAATTTCAGACAAAGTGCAAGCAAAATATGCTACCACTACCATATGTGAAATTTTTACTCTATTCATGTCTGAGCGCCTCGATGGGACTCAGTTTCGCCGCCTTCCTCGCCGGATAAATGCCGAAGAAAATACCTACGCCCGAAGAGAAGGCCGCCGCAATAATCACCGTGGACACATTAACCTGCGCCGCAAAGCCCATGGCCCCGCAGACCGCCATCGCACCCATCGCACCCAGCACAATCCCGATCAGGCCGCCGATCAGGGTGATAATACCCGCCTCCGCCAAAAACTGTAAGAGAATCGACTTTGTTCTCGCCCCAAGCGACTTGCGGATACCGATCTCCCGCGTCCGCTCTGTCACGGACACGAGCATGATATTCATAACGCCGATGCCGCCAACGAGAAGTGAAATCGCCGCCACAAAGGAAATAAACAGCGTGAGCATACTGAGAATCTGATCATACTGAGCCGAATAATCCGCAAAGCTCTCCATCATAATCTTGTTTTCTCCCCGCACATTATAACGGTTTTCCAGAAGATTGATGGTGTCCGCCGCCACCTGCGTCACATATTCTGAGCTCTCAGCCACCACATAGAGCTGGCTGAATTCGCCGATCCACAGCCCATAGCCGGACGCCATGGCTGATAGCGGCATCTCCACCTGTAAATAACCGCTGCCGCTCATAGCGGAAATAAGACCTGCCGGCGTATCCTGTCTGATACCCACGATCCGCAGATCCTGACTCACATCCCAGAGGGTAAGCTCGAAGCTCATGCCTACCACATCCGTGGTGCCAAACAGCGATCTTGCCGCGCTCTCCGTGATGACGCAGACCATGCTTGCCGCATCGCACTCACTCTGGGAAAAATATCTGCCCCTGACAATCGGCTCGTTGCCGATTGCATACTGCAGCGCCGTATTTCCGCCGTTAAGAATCGCCATAAAGTCTGTGCCTTTGCGTCCTCTTGCTGATGCACCATAGTAGCCATACTGCGCCGTTGCACCTTTCACATGCTCCACCTTTTCCTTGATCAGCGCAAAGTCTTCCTCCGTAAACTTCACGTCATTGCCTTCCTCATTATCATTGGTGTAAATGGCAATCAGACCGCCTCCCATGTTTTCCAGCTCCTCGTTGACGGAGCTTCGCACTCCGTTACCGATAGAGATAATCATAATGACGGAAGCGATACCGATGATAATACCCAGCATGGTGAGGACGGAACGCCCTTTGTTCGTCTTAATATTCATTAAGGCTATTTTTATGTATTCCCATATTTGTGCCATAATTACCTCTATTCTAATGCAAATTTCTTTACTGCATCGGCATCGCTGTCACCGCCATGCCCTCTTCAAATTCCATACCGTTGGCCATAATTACATTTTCCCCCTCGGAGAGACCCTCCGTAATCTCACTTACGCTGTCGGAAGAAACACCGACGGTGATACGCTTCTTCGCCACCACGCCGTTCTCCTCCACATACACGAAATCACCGTCCCTGTCGCTGTTGATCACCTCAAGGGGGACGGTAACCACACCTTCCGCCTTTGCCATATGTACATAAACTTTGGCTTCCACGCCCAAAAAGATACTTTCGTCAGGATTTTCAATGCGGACGTCGACGCCCACCACCATGGCTCCGCTGTCGTTCTTGGTAGCCATACCGTCAATCTTTGACACCGTGCCTTCGTAGGTCTTTCCCGCGATATCAATATCCGCCTTTTGTCCCTCGGCAATCTTTTCCAGATCGTACTTGGAGACATTCAGCCTTACATATACTTTTTCCGTGCTCTCTATGGTTACCAGCTTTCCGCTCTCCGTGGGCGGCTGGCCCGCCACTGCCTCCAGCTCCGTGACCACGCCTGCAAAATCAGCCTTCAGACCGTTCTCCACCTCACTGATCGCGTCCAGCTTCTCCTGATTGGTCAGTTTTTCAAGGGCCGTGTCCGCCTCCAGCTTATTCCTGCTGCCCTGATCCATAACGCCGTTCTCCGAAGTTTCCTTCTGGGACTTCATCTCAGCTTTATATTCTTTGTAGGAAGCAATCAGATCCTCCACCTCTTTTGCCTGTCTTTGCAGATCCCTGACTTCCTTATTGTTCTGCTCCTCATAGCCGCTGTACTGCCCCTGAATCTGGAGATTCAGAAGCGTATCCCTGTCGTTTTCGATCTGCCGCTCCAGCTCCCGCTGTATTTCGTCCATCTCTTCCTCGGTGTAATCTTCCAGCTTCCCGTTTGCCCTTCGCTCCTTAAAGTTCGCCAGATTCTGTTCATCCTCAGAAACAATGCTCTGCCACTCCAAAATGGATACATCCAGATTTGTCCCGTTGTAAGACCATCCCGCTTTCTTATCCTCGATCTTTTTGTTGATCTCCTTAAGCAGATTCTCATTGTCCGCAATCTGCTGGTCAAGCACTTCCAGATTGACCGTGGCCTCGGACAGATCTGCTATGTACTGATTATTCTTATGGATAGAGCTCTCATAACCGCCCGCGTTGGAGGCAAGCTTATACTCGGCCTCCTGTTTTTCCTCCGCCAGGGCCTTTTCGTCAAAGGTAAGAAGCACGTCCCCCGCTTTCACCGTATCGCCGGTACTCACCTTCACCTCTCCCACTTCCACGGATACCGGTGCAAAATAGGTTCTCGTCTCGTCGCTTGTCACAGTGCCGCCGGTGCTCAAAATCTGCTCCACATCCTCCACCGTGGCCGCCACCGTGGATACCATCGGCGCCGTATTCTTGGCAACAAGGGAATTTCTCACAAAAAACGCCACAACCAGGGCGGCCAGCACCCCCGCAATCACCCGGCGGCGGATTTTTTTCTTCTTTTCTTTATCCATGGGGGTCTTTTGCTTTTTCGATGCCGCTTCTGTAATGTCCGTGTTTTCTGCCTTATTCTTCGCTTTCCCAAACATTTTCATAATCCTCCTCTATTTTACCGTCCATAATTTTAATCACCCGTTTCGCCCGGGCTGCAATTTCATTGTCATGGGTAATCAGGATTACCGTCCTGCCCTCCTCGTGAAGCCCGCGCAGTATATCCATGATCTCTCTGGTGGATCCGGAATCCAGATTTCCGGTCGGCTCGTCCGCCAGAATGATAGGAGGCGCCTGCGCGATCGCTCTGGCAATGGCCACTCTCTGCTGCTGTCCTCCGGACATCTCCGAAGGCTTGTGCGTCTTTCGTTTGGAAAGCCCCACTTTCTCGAGCGCCCGCTCTGAAAGCTCCAGCCTCTCCTTCTTGCCAACACCCCGGTAGATCAGAGGCAGCTCCACATTTTCCATCGCCGTCAGGCTGGGAATCAGATTGAAGCCCTGAAAAATAAAACCGATCTCCTGATTCCGGATGTCCGAAAGCTCGTCGTCCGTCATGCTGCCCACATCATGGCCGTGCAGGAAATAACTCCCGCTGGTCGGTACATCCAGACAGCCAAGCATATTCATCAGGGTTGACTTCCCTGATCCGGAATGTCCGATAATCGCCACAAACTCGCCTTCCCCGATGGTCAGGCTCACATGGTCAAGCGCCTTCACCTCATTTTCCCCGGGATTGTAAACCTTGCAGATATCCCGGATTTCCACCAATGTCCCCATGGTACTACTTTCCTTTCTGTAATTATAATATGATCTAAACCCGCAAACCCGCGCTTCCGGCGTTTTCCGGCCGGCTTCGCCGGATGTTTGCGCGTTAATATATATAACGAAACAGGCGGTCATATTTCTTCACCTGATTCTACAGATACCATCATAGCAAGCCATTCTTAAAAGAAACGCATGAAAATCTTAAATCAATCTTAAAAATTGAAAGGACGCGCACCCGTTCAGGCGTCTCACAGCAATTATAACAGCCCAATCTTACGAAAATCTTACAACAGCCTTACAAAAAGAAAAATACTACCTTTCCTGCAAAAAGTAGTATTTTCCCATTCTCTTATGTCTCTGCCTGTTTCTCAGCTCTGTTTCATGCATTCCCCGATTCGGATACCCCGCCCGTGCGTCTCTCCATGACAGGGTTTGCGTTTTTCAACATCGGGCTCAGGGGCTTATAAATCATCATGGTCACTCCCGAGGCCGCCACCCCCTTGATGATATTCATCGGCGCAACGGCGAAGATCACGAAACTGGTTATATTGTGGATACTGCCGTTGATCTGCGCGCCCGCCGCAATAATGGCATCCAGCGGCATCCCGAACAGTTTCGAGAAAGCGGGGAGCAGATACACGCCGTTGAAAGCGGAGCCGAATACCGTCATGATAAGCGTGCCCACCGCACAGGCCGCAACGGCTCTCTTCTTCGTCTTCTTAAACATGTAGATCATCGACGCGGGCAGAACCAGACTGCACCCGATCACAAAGTTTGCCAGATCTCCCACAAAGGCCGTGCTGGTGCCTTTAATCACAAGCTTCAGCAGAATCTTACAAAACTCGATCATCACGCCCGCCACAGGACCGAAAGCGAAGGCTCCCACCAACGCCGGGATCTCTGAAAAATCCAGCTGATAGAAACCCGGCGCAAGAAACGGAACCGGAAAGTCCAGCATATGCAAAATCACCGCCAGCGCGGAAAAAAGCCCGATCATGGTGATCTTTCTGGTACTGAGAATCCGTTCTGCCACCCCATTTTTCTTCTGCACCTGCTTTTCCGCCCCATAGGCGATCAAAAACAGCGCAGCCGCCACACCTGTGCAGACAAGCACAAAAATTACGTTATCCGCCACACTCTGCAATAATCCGTTACCCATTTTCTTTTCCTCCTTTTTGATGCAGGGGAAAGTTCTTCTGACTCTGTCGCGTATAAGCAGACTCGGAATACTCCGTCTTCTGACTTTGCTTATGCGATCGGGCCGGAAAGCTTTTCTTCCTGCCCGCCGCGCGGCCCGCATGCTGCATCAGCAGCAAAACTTCCATATGCGGGCCTGCGCATAAAAAACCCCGAAACTCTCGTTCCGGGGTCTGTCACAAAGCTGCCGCCCTGCCGTTTCACCGACAGGCTCGCGTCTGATATTATATGACACGACTGTCATATAATATCATTTTCTTCTCTCATCCAGACTATACTGTCGGTTTTGGAATTTCACCAAATCAGCCGCCATGCCCTGCGCGGGTAAACGCTTCGACATAAACGGGTCGCGGACTGTAACCGCCGGTAGGGAATTGCACCCTGCCCCGAAGAACTTTTCTCTTATTTATTTTACGGTTACCAGCTTACCATACTCATTCCTGTATGTCAACAATTCTTCCTTCGCGCATAACGGCAATTCGGCCCGCAATCTGCCGCACCGCCGACAAATCATGGGAGATAAACAGATATGTCAGCCCAAATTTCTCCTGCAATTCCTGAAACAGCTCCAGAATCTGCGCCTGCACCGACATATCCAGAGCCGAAACCGGCTCGTCGCAGATCAGGAAATCCGGGTGCACGGAAAGCGACCTTGCAATACCCACGCGCTGCCTCTGCCCGCCGGAAAGCTCATGCGGATATCGGTCCGCATAACTCCCATCCAGCCGCACCATTTCCAGCATATGTATAATCTGTTCTCTCCTGTCCTGCTTATTCGCAGCAAGTTTATGCACGTCGATGGCCTCCCCCACAATATCACCGGCCGTCATGCGCGGGTTCAGGCTTGCGTAGGGGTCCTGAAATACAAGCTGTATCCGCTTCCTGTAGGGAAGCATATTTTCATACTGTTTCTTTTCCACGTCAAAAATCACATTCCCGTCGAAGGCAAATCGTCCTCCTGTAGGCTCATAGAGGCGCAGCAGCGTTCTCGCCGTGGTGGTCTTGCCGCAGCCGGACTCTCCCACCAGCCCCAGCGTCTCTCCTCTGTCTATATAAAAGGAGACATCCTCCACCGCCCTGCTGTATGTTCTGCCGCTCCCGAAACCGCCCATCGGAAAATACTGGCGCAGATGTTCCACCTCAACAAAATGGCTGTCCATATCATTCCCCGCTTCCCTTCCCTCCGAGGCCGCGCAGCGGCTTTCGCGCAGTTAATCTCGAAGAGGTTTACCGCACTTCATGGTGAGGCCGATCCGTTTTTTTGCCACGTCCACAGTGAGCACCTGCACATCCACCACGTCGCCCACGCTGACCGCCTCCAGCGGATGCCTGATATAACGGTCCGTAATCTGGGAGATGTGGACCAGGCCGTCCTGATGCACGCCGATATCCACAAATACGCCGAAATCAATCACATTTCTGACGGTTCCTTTCAGGATCATGCCGGGCTTTAAGTCCTTCATGTCCAGCACATCGCTTCGCAGGATCGGCGCCGGCATATCGTCCCTGGGATCTCTGGCGGGTTTTTCCAGCTCCGTCAGAATATCCACCAGTGTGATCTCTCCGATGCCCAGCTCCTCGGCCAGCTTCTTCTTATCCTTCACCCGCTTTGCCAGATTGCTCACCGCCGTCTTGCCATCTCCGGAAGTATTTGTGACGATCATGTCATTTTCTGTAGGTATTTCCATTTCCCCCATGGCCGCCGCAAGAGCCCTGCCCATGGCTGTGTTGGTATTGCGGATAACAGGCTTCTTCGGACGGGGCTGCTTTTTCTCTTTCACGGGAGCCGCTTTTTTGACCGCCGCCTTCTTCTGTGCCTCCTTTACGTCCTCCATGGTGAGACCCAGCTTTTCCCTCAGTTTCTTTGCCGCCTCGTAGGATTCCGGATGAACGCTGGTTGCATCCAGGGGATTATCGCCGTCAGCGATGCGCATGAAGCCCGCGCACTGCTCGTAAGCCTTCGGCCCCAGCTTGGCCACCTTCAAAAGCTGTTTCCTGTCCGTAAAGCGGCCGTTCTTCTCCCGGTAATCCACAATGTTTCTGGCAATCACCCTGGTCACGCCGGAAACATACTCAAGCAGGGATGCGGAAGCCGTATTCAAATCCACACCAACCCGGTTCACGCTGTCCTCCACGACACCGCCCAGCGCTTCGCTCAGCTTTTTCTGGTTCATGTCATGCTGGTACTGCCCCACGCCGATGGACTTGGGATCGATCTTCACCAGCTCCGCCAGCGGGTCCTGCAGTCTTCTGGCGATGGACGCCGCGCTTCTCTGTCCCACATCAAACTCCGGGAACTCCTCCGTAGCCAGCTTGCTGGCCGAGTAGACAGAGGCCCCCGCCTCATTCACAATCACATACTGCACCGGCGTATCCAGTTCCTTGATCAGCTCCACAATCACCTGCTCGGATTCTCTGGAAGCCGTACCGTTTCCCACGGAAATCAGGGACACATTGTATTTTTTGATCAGTTTTTTCAGCTCCGCCTTCGCCTGCTCCACCTTATTCTGGGGGGCGGTGGGATAGATCACCTTCGTATCAAGAACCTTTCCCGTCTCATCCACCACGGCCAGTTTACAGCCCGTGCGGAAGGCCGGATCCCAGCCCAGCACTACCTTGCCCTTGATGGGCGGCTGTAAAAGAAGCTGTTCCAGATTCTTTCCAAATACGGAAATCGCCCCGTCCTCCGCCTTCTCCGTGAGATCGTTCCTGATTTCCCGCTCAATGGCAGGTGCGATAAGCCTGTCATAACTGTCGGCAATCACTTCCTCCAGAATCGGAGATGTGACAGGATTGTCATTTTTTATGGTTTTCGTCCGCAGGAACTGTAAAATCCGCTCCACGGGCGCCTCCACCTTCACCGTCAGGAACTTCTCGTTTTCTCCTCTGTTGATGGCCAGAACCCGATGGCCCGCCACTTTGCTGACAGGCTCCTCGTAGTCGTAATACATCTCATAAACGCTCTGCGCCTTCTCGTCCTTCGCGGCGCTCATCAGTTTTCCTTCTTTTATGGTAATATCACGAATATAGCTGCGGTAATCCGCCTCGTCGGAAATCTGCTCGGCAATGATATCCTTTGCTCCCTGCAGAGCTTCCTGCACCGTGGCCACAGCTTTCGCGGAATCTTCGTCCTCATGGATGTATCTGGCAGCTTCCTCCTCGATGGGCGCGGCTGTCTCCTGCGCCAGGATGAACTCCGCAAGAGGTTCCAGTCCCTTCTCCTTTGCCACACCGGCACGGGTCTTTCTCTTCGGACGGTAGGGACGGTACAGATCCTCCACAACCACCATCGTCTCCGCCGAAAGAATCTTTTCCTTTAACTCGTCGGTGAGTTTTCCCTGCTCCTCGATGCTGCCAAGCACCTGTTCCTTCTTCTCCTCCAGATTGCGCAGATAAATAAGCCGCTCATGCAGATTTCTCAAAACCTCATCGTTTAAAGAGCCCGTCTTCTCCTTTCTGTATCTGGCGATAAAAGGGATCGTATTCCCCTCGTCGATCAGGGAGACGGCGGCCTCCACCTGCCATTTTTCTACCTTCAGTTCCTCTTTCAGTTTTAAAATAATGTCCATGGTACTTTTTGTTTCCTCCATTTTTATAGCGTCCATTGCGGCACATTCCCAGATGCTGTAATCCCGGACGATGCCAACAGGGGTTACGCAGTAATTCCCTCGACGCAGACTGTTTAGTCTTCGTCTATTATACAGGGTTCCTCCCAAATCCGCCACCAGAAATATCCTCAAAAAATGCCAGATTTACATATTAAGGCGCCATACCGTATATTGAACATATGATAAAAAGACAAAAGGAGTTTATTTATGTACGAATGCCCAAACTATAACAACAGCAGTGGTGGCGGCGGGCACAGATTTTGAGTCTGGCTCTGGTTTTTTTCCAGAAACTGTGCTACACTACAGGTATCTATCATATTTATTTTTCAAAAAATCAGACAGAAACGAGGCAAGTGCTATGGACTATCAACCCGGCAACCAGCAAAACGGCCCCGGCGGCGGCTATAATCCCTACAATCCATATAACCCTTATGGCGCCCCTATAATGCCGGCGCCTGTCAGGCACAAGGGGGAAGGCATGGCTGTCGCTTCCATGATTCTCGGCATCATCTCGCTGGTCAGTCTGCTTTTCCTGCAAGTGACCATCCCGTTTCTTCTGGGCGGCGTCAGCATCATTCTGGCGATCCTCTCAAGAGGCGGTGAAAAAAAACTGCCGGGCAAGGCAACCGCCGGCATAATCTGCAGCAGCAGCGCCCTTGTACTGGCTGTCCTCTTTTGCATATTTGCCATCTGGGCGGCATTTGTCCTTCCAAACCGGTCGCCGGAGTTCAGGAAGGAACTCAACAAAGCATGTGAGCAGCAGTACGGCGTCACCTATGACGAGCTGATCGAAGAACTCGAGGATATATGGGAGGGTGAGGCGCCGGATACCGATATATGGAATGATTTGAACTATTGAGTGAAAAGGAGTGAATGACAATGACCATCGGAAGTGCAACAGAGGGTTACGGAAACGTTATCATTAAAAATCCGGGAGAATCCACCGAAAAGCAGGCGGGGCGGAAATCCTCACCGGCCGAGTGTGAGACCTGTAAAAACCGCAAATATCAGGATGGCTCCGACGAGGGCGACGTCTCCTTTAAGGCTGCGGCCCACATAGATCCGAAGTCTGCGGCTGCAAGAGTCAGAAGCCATGAGCAGGAGCACGTAACCAACGCTTACCAGAAAGCCGCCGAAAAAAACGGCAAGGTCGTTTCCTGCAATGTGTCCATCAACACTTCGGTCTGTCCGGAGTGCGGCCGCACTTATGTGTCCGGAGGCACCACTGCCACGCAGATCAAATACCGCAATGAAGAAAATCCCTACCAGAAGGAAATGAAGTCCTCCGACGCTGCCAACAAATATCTTGGCATGAATTACGACGAGGCAGTCTGACCGTTTGTGTAAACAGCGCACAGTCGAATAACAGGAAAGGTTATAACAGCAAACTATGAATCGTTTTAAATCATCCGCGGAGTTAAAAGCCTCTGCAAGAGAACATCTGCTCGGCCACTACGGCACAGCCATGGGCGCTTTTGTGATCATGGGTCTTCTCATCGGCGCCATCTCCTTTGTCGTAATGTTTCTTGTACCCCCGTACACCGTAGTCAATGTGATTCTCTATTACGCTATCATGTTTTTGGTCTCTGTCCTGACGGGACTGTTCAATTCGGGGCTCTCCTACCTTTACCTGAAACTGGTCTGTGGGCGCCCGGTTTCCGTGGGTGATCTCTTTTACGGCTTTCAACTGCATCCCAATAAGGCGGTAACCATGCAGGCCTGGATCACTCTCCTTACTTATATAGCAAGCCTGCCACAGATCGTTATCACCTATATGATGAATCAGGTTTCCACGAGCGAAGGCACGGCTCTTTTGCTCTCCGAAAACCAGATGACACAGCTAATGAAATTCATGCTGCCTTTCTCCCTCTCCATGATTTTGTCGGGAGTGGTTTCGGTTATGCTGAATCTTGTCTATGCACAGGCCTTCTTTCTGCTTCATGATTTTCCGCAGTATTCGGCCAGAGAACTTCTTAAAAAGAGCCGTCGGCTCATGGTACACCATAAAGGCAGGTTTTTCTACCTGTGTGTGAGTTTTATTCCGCTCCTTCTGTTGAGCTTCCTGTCCTCGGGACTGGCTCTTTTGTGGGTACTGCCATATATGGCCGCCACGGAAGCGGAATTTTTCCTGGATTTAATCAGAAATAACACGGAGGCCGCCTGAAAAGGCGGCCTTTAAATCACAAAGCCTGTCTCAAACCTTCCTCGCTAAACCCATTCATATGAATACGTTTCCCGATGCTGTGATAGTATGCCAGCAGACAGAAAATAGCCGCTACTGCACAACCTCTCCGGAATGCACCGCCTTTCTTTCCCCATCTGATAAACGCCGCCACAAACACTTCCTTCTCCCTCTCGGTCATGCCGCGCCCTTCTTCCATAAAGTAAAGAAGCAGATAAGTCAATCCTGCAATCATCGCCACTGTGGCATAAACCTCTATATAAGCGGCATCTCCCGTCTTCGGCTCTTTTCCGTCTGCACCGCTTTCCTGCCCGCTTGAAATCTGCAGCGTGTCCGTACTGTCCGCCGCACCATCTCCTGTCGGTGCTGAGACCGCTTCCGATACCATTGTCACCTGACGGTTTCCTGTGCTATTGCCATTACCCGAACCCGTACTTTCAGAATCTGCGCCCGATCCGTTTCCATTACTACCCCGATTGGAATTGCCCTCTGTGCCATTTCCGCCTAGATTGGAACTGCCCCCTGCCGTATTGCCACCGCCTGGTTTGGTATCGTCTCCGCTCCCGCTTCCGCTTCCACTTCCTCCTTCCGGCTTGGTATCGTCTCCGCTCCCGCTTCCGCTTCCACTTCCTCCTTCCGGCTTGGTAT
>CAMQTN010000073.1 GCA_947037115.1 uncultured Lachnospiraceae bacterium | reverse complement strand
CAGTGCGCGCTCGTAAACCTTCCAGGTTCCCTCGCTCGCGGGCTTCGCCCTATGCTTTTATTCTCCGTTTGTGCACTGCTCTGGTATTCAAGCCCGCAGTGCGCGCTCGTAAACCTTCCAGGTTCCCTCGCTCGCGGGCTTCGCCCTATGCATCCATAATCTGGAAAAACTGTCAGCAAGCTGCCATTTTTCCATTTTATGTCTGCGCACTGCTCATTGCCATCGCGTACATTATATCACAGCCAAAAACTCTTTGCTATGGCAGAATTATTCTTTGCCCGGAGCGTATTTTGTCAGGATCTGTAATCTGATTCACTTCGCAGATCTTTTCCACTCTCGACAAATCCCCGTATATTTTCCGGCTGATCGTATAGAGCGTGTCTCCATCCTCCACCTCATAATATCTGGTCACGCTTCTGGAAAGTGCCTCCTCCCCTTTCTCCGACTCACCTTCTGTCTGCGAAGAAGCTATATCCTTCTGCTGCTCTTCCTCCGAAGTCTGCTCCTGCTCCGTCGATACCTCCGGCGTTTCATCCTGCACAGATTCCAGAACGCCTTCATCCTGTTCCTCCTCTGCTTCTGTGGAATCTGCCTTCTGCCCTTTGTCCGGCTCTGTATCTGCTCCCTCCTGTGATGGCTCACTCCCCGCATCCACTGCCGGCTCTGTCTCTCCGCCTTTCTCCACCGGCTCTGTTCCTGCCGTTATATCCCGCTCCACCAGGATTTCGTCCTGTTTCTCCCCATTCTCTAATTCTTCAGCGAGATCCTCCGCCTCCTGATTCTCTATTGCAAAAAAGACTTCTTTTGCGGATTGATTTAGCTGCTGCATTTTGTCATAGCTGTCGGTGGAAGTTACCACAATTGCGGTAAGCACCATCAAAATCAGGCATAACTGTACAGAAATCGCTCCATGAACCTCCTTTTTGGGCTTTTCCTTCGGCGGTACCAGCACCGGTAATGCCGTATCCTGTCCGGTACTCTTCCCGGTCTCTCTTTTTTTATCTGCACTGCCTGTCCACTCCAGCAGGTAACTCTGCATCGCTTCATTATTTTCATAAAAAAGCTGAAAACCATTCACATTATATTCACCGTTCGGCTCCCGCACCATAAATACCGGCCCAGCCTGTGTCAGCCGACACACAAGTTCAGGAAGAGGCTCGTATTGTGCAAACGCCTCAATCCCCTTGTCACGTCCTGCACCGTAGACAAAAATTTTCATACCGTTGTCTTGACGAGATCCATAAAAATAAATTTCGGATAACTCCAGCGAATCCGCTTCACGCCTTAAATATGACAGGACATAGTCCTCCACATAAATATCGTACTTCTTTTTCCCCTCTTCTTTTTGTGCTACTGTCGATCCGGATCTCATTTCTTCCTCCTGTCATTTAAACTCGCAAATCCGCGCTTCTGCGCTTATCATATCACAGTCACCCTGCAAAAGATGGCATAAGCCGCGGCGGATAACAACAGACGTAAAAAACCGCCATGCTTTTCGCACAGCGGTCTTTATTCTACTTTTTATGCGTTATTCAAATGCGTAGATGGTCTCCGACTCGTAAACTTTATCTCCTCCGAACACTGCCTGTTGGAACTCAGGGTGATGAATGCTGTCGGGGAAGTAATGGGTCTCCAGACAAAATCCGGTACGCGGCCCATAATGTACGCCGCCTTTTCCGGTCTGTTCTGCAATGCAGTTTCCCGCATAGAACTGTATGCCGGGCAAGGTGGTAAACACTTTCATCCTGCGGCCGCTCTTCGGATCTTCCACTTCCGCGACCTCCCGCATCGTGCCGTCGGCCCCGTCCAGGGCAAAGTTATGATCGTAACCCTGCACCAGCTTTAACTGTTCGCAGTCAGCTCCAATTTCCTCTCCAATTCGTTTCTTCTTCGTGAAGTCAAGAGGCGTTCCCTCCACCGGCGCAATCTCCCCTGTTGGAATTGCTCCCGGCAGCACCGGCGTATAGTTGCTTGCATGCAGGCACAGGAGATGCCCTTCTATGCTGCCGGAATCATGTCCCGCCAGATTAAAATAAGTATGGTTGGTCAAATTGATCAGCGTCTCCATATCAGCGGTCGCATAATACTTAAGCTTCAATTCGTTGTCGTCCGTGAGCGTGAAGGTCACCTTAACCTTTTTGTTGCCGGGAAACCCCATCTCTCCGTCCTTACCTTCGACAGAAAATGTCAGGCTGTTTTCCCCCTCCTCTACTGCCCACGCACGCTTCTGGTAGCCGTTATCCATATCACTGTGCAGATTGTTTGGGCCATCATTAACCGGCAGACGGTACTCCTTTCCATTCAATGTAAAAGCAGCCCCACCGACACGGTTTGCGTTTGGTCCGATTGTCACACTGAAAAAACTGGGATTGGAAATATAGTCCTCCAGATCGTCAAATCCGAGAACCACATCTTCTATCTTTCCATCCTTGTCCGGCACGAAGAGATTCACCAGCCCTGCACCGAAATTTGTCAGTTTTGCCTCCATGCCATTGCTGTTCTTCAACGTGTAAAGGTAAATCTCCTCACCCGTTTTCAATGTTCCGAACTTCTCTTTTACAATCCCCATTTCCCATACCCTCCTTTTCTTTTCATGATCCACCATTTAAAGTTCCACACGGCCCTCCAATGCGCGCAAAAGGGTCACCTCATCGATATATTCGAGGTCGCCTCCCACCGGCACGCCGCTTGCGATTCTCGTAACCTTAATTCCTGTGGGTTTAATCAGTTTGCTTATATACATCGCTGTAGTCTCGCCCTCCAGACTGGAATTTGTGGCAATGATTACCTCTGCCGCCTCACCTTCCAGCCGTTTCATCAGTTCCTTTAATTTGATGTCGCCCGGCCCAATCCCCAGCATAGGCGATATCGCGCCATGAAGAACATGATAGACCCCGCTGTACTTTCCCGTCTTTTCATAGGCCGCAAGATCCCTCGCATTTTCCACCACCATAATTGTGCCGTGGTCTCTCTTCTCATTCGCGCAGACCGGGCACACATCCTTGTCTGTCAGCGTAAAACACTCCCTGCAGTAACGAACATTTTCTTTCGCCTCTACGATCGTTTTTGCAAGCCGTTCCACTCTTGCCTTTGGCATATTAATCAGGTGAAAAGCCAATCGCTGTGCCGACTTATGGCCGATACCAGGCAATGCCGCCAGCTCCTCGATTAATTTATTGATATGTCCGCTGTAAAGTTCCATCAGAAGGGAAGACCCCCGCCCAGCCCTAAACCACCTGTCATCTTGTTCATCACCTCGGCATTCGCTTCCTCCGCCATGCGCAGCGCCTCATTTGTCGCCGCCATCACAAGATCCTCCAGCATTTCAACATCCTCGGGATCTACCACCTCTTCAGACAGCTTAACTTTCGTCACCTCGCGCTTGCCGGTCACAGTCACCTCAACCGCACCACCGCCGGCCCTGGCCGTAAACTCCTTTGTCTCAAGCTCCTTCTGACTCTCCTCCATCTGACGCTGCATCCGTTGTGCCTGCTTCATCAGGTTGTTCATGTTACCGGGCATTCCGCCGCCCGGAAAACCGCCTCGTTTCGCCATATCAATTTCCTTTCTTTACGATCTATTCTTCCTCTTCTATGTCCATATGAATCACCTGACTTAAATCCACGTAATTCTGCACAAATGTATTCCTGTCCGGTACACTCTGTATCGTCAGATCGATTTCTTTTCCAACACTCTCGGACAATGTCTGTACCAGCAGTTCCTTATGCCCTTCCTGTTTTAAAAAGTAATCCGAGGCAAGGCCGTCCTCTACTACAATCATCAGCTTATTATCGCCGCCCAGACTTAAACCGGCCTCTCTGAGATACTGTTTCATCGGCATGGACATCTGCTCCACGATCGCCGCCCACCGGTCGACCACCGCCTGTACATCCTCCGGAATTGCCTTCGGCAAAGGAGGGCGTTCTTTCGTGGCCATCCCACCTGCCTGGCCGCCGGAGCCATCCTCGCCGCCATGTCCCTGCACGGCAGCCGGCATTACTGCTACGCCGTTTTCCAGTTTATCCTCTATCACTCTGACCCGTTCCACCACGGAACCATAGTCCTGTTCCATATTCGGCTTGCACAATTTAATCAGGGCTATTTCAATTAAAATTCTCTTCTGCGGCGCATATTTGATCTGTCCTGACAGTTCTGAGAAAATGCGGATATAACGCATAAGCGCATCTGTCTCCAGCATCCCTGACTCTTCTTTCAGACGAAGTAAATTATCGGAAGACACATCTATGATATCCTCAATATTATCAGAGGATTGTAACAGGAGCAGATTTCTGAGATACCATGTAAAATCCGTCACAAACTGCACGAGCTCCCGGCCCTGCATCACAATCTCCTCCAACAGTCCGATACATCCTGTCACATTCCTCTCCAGAACATGCCGCAAAAGCCTGCTGAACACCTCCGTGTCCACCGCGCCCAACACATCGAGCGCTTTGTCATAAGTCAGCTCCTGCCCGAAATGGAACGCGATACACTGGTCTAACAGACTTAATGCGTCACGCATGGAACCGTCTGCGGTTTTCGCTATATAACGCAGCGCTTTTTCCTCTACCTGCACCTGTTCTCTGTCCATTAACTCCCGCAGCCGTTCCGCAATCGTATCAATCGAAATTCTGCGGAAATCATACCGCTGGCATCTGGATAAAATCGTAATCGGTATCTTGTGTACCTCGGTAGTAGCCAGAATAAAAATCACGTAGGACGGCGGCTCCTCCAACGTCTTTAAAAGTGCGTTGAAAGCGCCGATGGAAAGCATATGCACCTCATCAATGATGTAAACCTTAAACCGCCCCTCTGCCGGAGAATAAGACACCTCCTCCACGATCTCGCGGATATTGTCTACACCGTTGTTGGAAGCAGCATCAATCTCGATCACATTCATGCTGGTACCCGCCGCAATCCCCCTGCAGCTCGCGCACTCCCCGCAGGGGCTTCCATCCACGGCATGCTCGCAGTTGACCGCACGCGCAAAGATCTTTGCGATCGAAGTTTTACCCGTGCCTCTCGTCCCGCAAAACAGATAGGCATGACCGATGCGGTCCGCCTTAATCTGATTTTGTAAAGTAGTGACAATATGCTCCTGTCCCTTTACATCCTCAAACCGGCCGGGACGAAACTTACGGTACAGCGCTGTATATGACATCGATTAATCTCCGAAGCTGATACCTACCATCTTTGCCTCCTGCACGATGGTTGCATCAGGTGATACCATTTTCAGTTTTCCGGCCACTTCCTCCAGAGGAACTTTCACGACCTCTCTGTTCTTGTAACCCACCATGAAGCCGTACTCGCCCTTTAAGATCAGCTTGCCGGCCTCCGCGCCAAGTCTGGTCGCAAATACTCTGTCGTAAGGACAGGGACTTCCGCCGCGCTGTGTATGGCCGGGAACCGTAACACGCACATCCATGCCGGTCTTTTTCATGATTTTATCTGCAATCTCATAGGAAACAGAAGGATACGGATAATTTTTCATCTTCTCCTTGTATTCCTTCTTGGAGAGTTTTGCGTCTTCCTTGGAAATCGCGCCCTCCGCCACCGCCATAATGGTAAAGCGGGAGCCTCTCTTCGCACGGGCATTGATCGCCTTAACAACGCTGTCAATGTCGTAGGGGATCTCGGGAATCAGAATAATGTCCGCGCCGCCTGCCATGCCGGCATTTAAGGTCAGCCATCCCACCTTATGTCCCATAACTTCCACGATGAATATACGTCCATGAGAGGAAGCTGTGGTATGAATACAGTCGATACAGTCCGTTGCAATATTCACCGCGCTCTGGAAACCGAAAGTCATATCCGTCCCCCACAGATCGTTGTCTATTGTCTTGGGAAGCGTGATGACATTGAGTCCTTCTTCGCGGAGCATGTTCGCTGTTTTATGTGTGCCATTGCCGCCCAGAATTACCATACAGTCAAGCTTTAACTTATAATAATTCTGTTTCATCGCTTCTACCTTATCCAATCCGTTCTCGTCAGGCTCCCGCATCAGCTTAAAAGGTGTTCTGGAGCTTCCAAGTATAGTGCCGCCCTTCGTCAGAATACCTGCAAAGTCATGTCCGGTCAAAATGCGGAAATCCCCATAAATCATTCCCTTGTATCCGTCCAGGAAACCATAAATCTCCACGTCTTCACTACTACAGGAAAGGCACTTTACCACGCCTCTCATCGCTGCATTTAATGCCTGACAATCCCCACCACTGGTCAACATTCCGATTCTTTTCATCCTGCTTCCTCCTTACCTGCCATACCCTCTTACTATTGTTCTTTACGGAGAATGTCTGTCTCTCGGCACTCTCCAGCGTGAGCCCTGGAAGTTCTCTGCGAGCCAGCTTTTGCCGTGATCTGTTCAGAACTTCTTCTCACACGCTTCTCATACGATTATAGCTTATTTTTTCCTTTATCACAACTTCTATTTCACGGTTTTTCCCCTTCCTTTTTTCCTCTCTCACCTCCGTCCCCATCTACAGATTCCTCTTCCGCCTCCATCTGCGTCTCTCTGCGTTTCAGCTTTTCAATTCGGTTTCTCTCCCTCAAATCCCTAAAAAAAACTTTGAGAATGTCCTGACACTCTTCCTCCATGATACCCCGGCGCACAATAACCTGATGATTAAACTCCTGCATCTCCAGAATATTCAGTATGGAACCGCCACAGCCTGCTTTTGGATTCATCGCGCCTATGACAGTTTCCGTGATTCTCGCCTGCACAATCGCCCCGGCACACATCTGGCAGGGCTCCAGTGTCACATAAAGCGTACATTCCTCCAGCCGCCAGTCCTTCATCACACGGCTCGCCTTATTGATCGCGGTGATCTCCGCGTGGGCCAATGTATTTTTGTCCGTATTTCGCCGGTTATAGCCCCTGCCGATAATCCTGTCCTGATAAACGATCACACAACCGATCGGAACCTCCCCCAGCGCATAGGCTTTTTTCGCCTGCTTTATGGCCTCTCTCATGTACTTTTCATCCTGTGTCATCTCTGCCTCCATCTGTCTTTGTATCCTGCCTCCGCGATATCGCCCACAAAGCCATATGATCATTTTAGCCCACCGTCCTTCACTTGACAAGACAAACGGCTGCACAGTATAAAACCGCTAAACAAAAAAGATTTCAGAAAATAGTGGACAAGACTTCCATTTCTAATTATAATCTAATACATATGGAGACGTATCGAAGTGGTCATAACGGGGCGCACTCGAAATGCGTTAGCCCTCCGGGGCACGAGGGTTCGAATCCCTCCGTCTCCGCTACCGTGCAGCCGGGGCGTTAGCGGTGCCCTGTACCCACAATCCGCTCCAGTGGGGGTGATGCTTTATCGAGGGCCTGCGTCTGCGTAGCTGCCCTTTATAAGTGGCGTTGAAGTTTGGGTCTTACGCAATGAGAATCCATGAACCGTGTCAGGGTGGGAACACAGCAGCACTAAGTGGAACCTTTCATGTGCCGTGAGGGTGCCTGGCGGAGTTAACTGTAAAGGTAACGTACATGGGTTTCGGTTCGACATAAGGCGCACGGTTTTGAATTTTTGGAGTTCGTTATAAATGACAGATCATAATATTTATGAAAGCGGCATCCGGGAAGAACTTTCAGACTGTACCCTCTGCCCGAGAGAATGTCATGTCAACCGAGTTGCCGGCGAAATCGGTTACTGCGGACAAACCGCCAGTCTCACGGCTGCGAGAGCCGCCCTTCATTTCTGGGAAGAGCCCTGCCTGTCCGGCACAAACGGTTCCGGCACAGTTTTTTTCAGCGGCTGTAATCTGCGCTGTGTCTACTGTCAGAATCACGAAATTGCACAGGGATCTTCCGGTCGGGAAATCACAGTGCCGCGTCTTTCTGAAATCTTTATGGAATTACAGGAAAAGGGCGCGCACAACATCAATCTCGTCACACCCACTCACTTTGTCCCCCAAATCATAATTGCATTGGAGACAGCAAAAAGACAGGGACTTTCCATCCCTATCGTCTATAATACTTCTGCCTACGAAAAAACAGCTACCTTAAAAAAGCTGGACGGGCTTGTGGACATCTATCTGCCCGACCTCAAATACAGGGATGCTGTCTTAAGCGGGCGCTATTCCCATGCCTCCGACTATTTCGAAACAGCGGCCCGCGCCATTGCCGAGATGGTTCGTCAGACAGGCGCACCTGTCTTTATGGACGGCACGGACTCACTGATGAAAAAGGGCGTTATTGTCCGTCACCTGCTTTTGCCGGGCTGTGGGAAAGATGCCCGCCACATTCTCCGTTTTCTCCATGAGACGTTTAGAAATGACATATATGTCAGTATTATGAACCAGTACACGCCACTCCCACAGGTTAAAAACATTCTCGAACTAAACCGCAGAGTTTCCCCTCGTGAATATGAAAAAGTGATAGATTTTGCCATCTCTATCGGCATTGAAAACGGCTTTATCCAGGAGGGAGAAACCGCCTCAGAAAGCTTTATTCCGGCTTTTGACTATGAAGGAATATAAATGTTTCCTCAATTCTCTACCGAAATACAGCAAAAATTCTGTCACAGTTCCACCTGTCTCAGATAATATCCGAACTCACCTGCCTTCGGTTCGCCGCCCGCACACTCGAACGCCTCGAAGCCAAACATCAGTGCCACCATTTTTTCTCTCTCATAAAAGACGCCCGGCACTCCCAGATAATAGGTTTCTTTCTCTTTTCCCAAAGCCACATGTCGGTAATTGTAAAATCCATGAAGCAGAAAGCTGTTGTTTACCAAATGCTGGTATTTTGAAGACAATATAAGAAAATCTTTGGGTTCCAGTTTCACATAAATTCTTTCGTCGCCGTAAGGATGGATACAATCATAAGTATCCAAAATCTGTTCCCACTTGTCTTCTTTCAGGCCCTCCACCGGAGGCAGCGACATCGGCGGCTGTGCTTTCACTGCTTCCCGTGCTGCTGGTGACTCCTGTGCCACAATCCTCTCCTGCGGCTGCGGTCTCTCCACGGCAATGTACTCAACCTGCCGTTTCTGCCGCTTCGGCTCCTCTTTCTCCCTCGGCTCCTCTTTCTTCTGTTCCGAAACAACCGGTTCCGTCTGCGCATCGGCCTGCGATGTTGTTCCATCTGCGCTCTCCTGCCCCGAGGCATCTCCTGCCGTCCTGCTCGCTCCCTCAATCAGGTAACCGCCTGGCAGCATAATCTGCAGTCTGACCTGCTCCAGCGAATCCTCTTCATTCTTTTCCCATCGGCCGCCGCCTTCCCGCACTGCAATTCCGTCTGCCTCTTTCCAGTCCGTTCCACTGTAATAGCGCACCGGAAATCTACCGCCCACGGAGCGGGGAACATTCTTTACGGTTAGAGACAAACTACCTTTCCGCCCCTTCTTTTCCACCTTGAGAAAACCTGCATTTCCCAGACGGTTTCCGTCCTTATACAAACTCATATAGATGATTTCTTTTTGATACATAGCTGCACCACGCCTTTCTATCTATCTATATGTGTGCCGGACGGAAAATATGACACAAAAAAGAGCGGTTCATGTGCGCCTCCAAGGATGCACATAAACAGACCCGGAATGCCTCACATCCCGGGTCCCCGCTGCGCACCGTAAAACGGCAGTGACAGTCCCGCATGCAGGCATGCGTTCTTTCACTGCCGCTTTACGGCTCTGCTCATCCGCTAATATTCCAACGAATCCAGATACCGCATATAATTGACCACCATCAACGCGATCTTAAACGTCAGCGCATCATCAAATACGCGGATATCCAGTCCTGTACTCTTCTGTAGTTTCTCAATCCGATATACCAAAGTATTACGGTGTACAAAAAGCTGTCTTGAAGTCTCGGACACATTAAGGTTGTTCTCAAAAAACTTATTGATGGTTGTCAGGGTTTCCTCATCCAGTTCCGCCGGCACATTTGAACCGAAAATCTCATCAATGAATATCCTGCACAGATTGATCGGAAGTTGATAAATCAGTCTGCCGATGCCCAGCGTATTATATGCCGAAACTTTCTTCTCAGCATAAAATATTTTCCCCACATCGAGCGCCATCTTAGCCTCCTTGTAGGACTTCGATACCTCCTTAAGCTCCTCCACAATCGTACCGTAGGCCACGCGCACGTTGAGCATTGCTTCCGTGTTCATCATATCCACTATCGTCTCTGCAATCTGTCCCAGCCGTTCATAATCACCATCAGCGGTAAGCGCTTTAATCAGAATCACATTGCTCTCATCAACCGCCGTGATATAATCTCCGACCTGAGAACTGAACATGCCATTCAAAAGCTCCATCGCCGTGCTGTCTTTCTCCTTGTCTGTCTCAATAAGGAACACCGCACGCGGAACAGCCGCCTCAATGTGAAGTTTCTTTGCACGATTGTAAATGTCCACCAGAAGCATATTATCCAGTAAGAGGTTTTGGAAAAAATTGTTGCGGTCGTAGCGTTCTTTATAGGCAATGATCAAATGCTGTAACTGACTGACTGCAATCTTACCAATCATGTAAGCATCTTCACTGGCTCCCTTTGCATCCAGCACAAAAAGCACTGCCTCCTCATCCAAAACCTTAAGCAAATGGTGCTGGCCGATAACCTGGCTGTCGGCGGGAGATTCCACAAATCCCGAGATCAACGTCGGAGAAATATCGCTTGTCTCAAAAGTCGCCGCAATCTCCTTTCCTTCCAGGTCCCATACGGCGAGATCAACCTTGGAAATTGCCCCGAGTTCCTCTATGCTTGTCTTGATAATCTGACTTGAAATCATATATCCCTCCATCGTATCGCAGTGCACACCCGATTCCGCTTCGCTTCATCCCGCTCGCGGGCTTTGCCTTATGCATCTCGAAAAAAAGAGGGATGCGTAGGCATCCCTCTCCTAAAATCATTTTTCCTAGTTAGTGATGGTCTGCTCTGTCTCTTTGTCGAATACATGAATCTTCTCAACATCGAAAGCAAACTTAACTGTGTCACCAGGTCTTGCTGTGGTACGGGAATCCACTCTCGCGGTAATCGGGAACTCAGCAAGATCGAAGTATAAGTAAACCTCTGCACCAAGCAGCTCGTAAACCTTAATGGTAGACTCGAATACGCACTTCGCAGTCTCAATGAACATCTCGGAATCATATACATCCTCAGGACGGATACCGAATGTTACAGTCTTTCCTGCATAGCCGCCGTCGATCAGCTTCTTAGCCTTAGCCGGAGGAAGCGGGATCGTCTGACCTGCTACCTTCAGGCTTGCATTGTCACCGTTTACCTCAACAACAGCATCAAGGAAGTTCATCTGCGGGGATCCCATGAATCCTGCTACAAACAGGTTCTGAGGCTTCTGATATAAATTCTGAGGAGTATCAACCTGCTGTACCACGCCGTCTTTCATAACAACGATTCTGGTACCAAGGGTCATAGCCTCTGTCTGGTCATGTGTTACATAGATGATGGTGGTGCCCAGTCTCTGATGCAGCTTGGAGATCTCAACACGCATCTGTACACGAAGTTTTGCATCCAGGTTGGACAGCGGCTCATCCATCAGGAATACCTTAGGATTACGAACGATTGCACGTCCCATAGCCACACGCTGTCTCTGACCACCGGAAAGAGCCTTCGGCTTACGATCAAGAAGAGCTGTCAGATCAAGGATCTTAGCTGCCTCTTTAACCATCTTGTCGATCTCATCCTTCGGAACTTTTCTTAACTTAAGACCGAACGCCATGTTATCATACACAGACATATGAGGATACAGAGCGTAGTTCTGGAATACCATAGCGATATCTCTGTCCTTAGGCTCTACATCGTTAACTAATCTGTCACCGATCTTCAGCTCACCGGAGGAGATGTCCTCCAGACCTGCGATCATGCGAAGGGTGGTAGACTTACCACATCCTGAAGGTCCTACGAAAATGATGAACTCCTGATCTGCAATCTCAAGATTAAAATCTTTTACTGCCTCGAATCCGTTAGGGTATACCTTGCAGACATTTTTTAAAGATAAACTTGCCATGATTGGAATGCCTCCTAATTTTATTTTTTGTTTTCTCTCTGCCTGAGAATATGCACATCCCAGACGTTTAATCTGTAAATTAGTATAACGGACTTTTTTCTCCTTTGCTATACCACTATTCCACAAAGATTTTGTTCCCGATTGTAAATATTGCTTACTTTATCTTTTTTTTTCAATTCCTCACGGCAAATTGCCTAAGAATGTTCCGCTTTACTGTGCACTTTGACTAAATTGAGCGTTTGCACGCTCAATTATGAGAATGTTCCCATTCTCTGCCCTGGAATCGCTACGCAGTTCTGCAGCCCTTAACTTCGTACCCCGCCTCAGTCACAGCTTCAGAGAGCTTTTCATCTGCAATGTCACTATCCATCGTCACTGTCGCCTGCTTGTTCTCCAGACTGACTTCCACGGATGATACACCTGCAACCCCCTCCAGCGCTTTCTGCACGTGCGCCTGACACTTCCCGCACATCATTCCCTCCACATCCAATACTTTTACCATGTTCCTGTTCTCCTTTCTTTGTTCTTTTTCATTTATTTTTGTAAAGCTGTCCAGCTCCGGCATGAAAACTTCTTTCGCCCTTTTGTCTTTGGCCGCATTTCTCACGGAAAAGAAATTCAGCCGCAGAGCGTTCGTAACCACGCAAAAGCTCGACAGGCTCATGGCCGCAGCCGCGATCATGGGATTTAAAGAATGCCCGGTCAGCGGCACCAGAACGCCCGCTGCCACCGGAATCCCGATACAGTTGTAAAAGAATGCCCAAAACAGATTTTCATGAATATTTTTGAGTACCTGCCTAGAAAGTCTTACCGCTGCCGACACATCGGTCAGCTTTGATTTCACCAGAACAATATCCGCCGCATCCAGCGCCACATCTGCCCCTGCTCCTATGGCGATTCCCACATCTGCGCTGGTGAGCGCGGGCGCATCATTAATCCCATCTCCCACCATTGCGACTTTTCCATACTCTGCAAGTTTTTTGATCACGGCCTCCTTGTCGCCCGGCAGGACATCCGCCACAACAGCGTCGATTCCCACCTGCGCACGGACCGCCTCCGCTGTGCGGCGGTTGTCGCCCGTCAGCATGACCACATGAATACCCATGTCCTTAATCTCTCTCACTGCCTGTGCGCTGTCAGGTTTCACCACATCCGCCACCGCGATCATGCCAAGCAGAACATTTCCTTTTGCAAAATAGAGCGGCGTCTTCCCTTCGCCGGCCAGCTCCTCTCCCAGATGAAGAAACGTCTGATTCATCAGTCCCCGTTCCTGTATTAGGGCACTCTTGCCGCCCACCGCCGGCAGGTGATCCAGCATACCTTCAACGCCCCAGCCGGGAAGAGCCTTAAAATCTGTCACTTCACTCAGTGAGATCCCTTCCATCTGTGCCCGTTCACAGATGGCTCTGGCAAGAGGGTGCTCGCTCTTTTTCTCCAGAGAAGCCGCCACCCGCAGAAGTTCTTCCTCCTGGATTCCTTCTGTGGGACAAATGTCCGTCACCTGCGGTTTTCCTTCCGTCACGGTTCCTGTCTTATCCAGCACCACAAAATTCATCCGGCCCGTCTGCTCCAGCGCCGTCGCATTTTTAAACAGAATACCCTGTCCCGCTCCCACGCCGTTTCCCACCATAATCGCCACAGGCGTAGCCAGCCCCAGCGAGCACGGACAACTGATCACCAGCACACTGATTGCATAAGAAAGCGCTTTTCCAACGCCCGCCCCCGCAATCAGCCAGACAGCTCCTGTAATCAGGGCAAGCGTGATCACTATGGGAACAAAAACACCGGAGACGCGGTCTGCAATCTGCGCGATGGGCGCTTTCGTCGCTACGGCGTTCTCCACCATATCAATGATCTGACGCAGAGTGGTTTCGCCGGCTACCCGTGTTGCCCGGCAGGTCAGCGCGCCATTCTGATTCAAGGTTGCTGCGCTGACCCTGTCCCCTGTGCCTTTATCCACAGGAAGGCTCTCGCCCGTGAGCGCCGCTTCATCCACCGCGCTCTCACCCTCAAGCACCTCGCCGTCCACAGGTATGCTCTCACCCGGTTTCACAACAAAAATTTCACCCACCGCGACCTCGTCTGCATCTACCGTCATTTCCACGCCGCCGCGTATCACGTGCGCTGTCTTCGGCGCCAGATCCATCAGGCTTTTAACCGCATTCGTGGTTTTTCCCTTACTGTAGGCTTCCAGCATCTTTCCCACCGTAATCAGGGTGAGAATCATGGCCGCCGATTCAAAATACATATCGTGCAGATTATGCATGGCCATTTCCACGCTTCCCGCAGCGTACGCACCGCCCATACGAAACATCACCGCCGCACTGTACACAAAAGCCGCCATACTTCCAAGTGCCACCAGCGTATCCATATTAGGAGCACGGTGGAGCAGGCCCGCAAAGCCACTGATAAAGAACTTCTGGTTAATGACCATCACCAGCCCCGTCAGAAGAAGCTGGTACAAGGCGATCGCCCATGGATTTTCCGCAAATGCTGCCGGAACGGGCCAGCCCCACATTAAATGTCCCATGGATACATACATAAGAGGCAGTAAAAGACATAGAGAGGCAATCAGCCTGCGCCGGAGCTTCGGCGTCTCATGATCCACAAAAGAATCCTCCCGCTGTGTCTTTTCCGCATCTGTAGGTGCCGCGCCATATCCCGCGTCCGCTACGGCCCGGCAGATCGCATCCGCCGTGGCAGATTCCCCGTAGGACACCATCATATTATTCATAAGCAAATTTACACTGACTTTATCGACCCCCGCAACACCGCGCACGGCTTTCTCCACATGCGCACTGCAGGCCGCGCAAGTCATGCCTGTCACATTAAATTTTTCTGTTTTCATATCTGTCTCCCGTCTGATTTATATCCGTTCAGTACGCGCCATTCACAAAAAGCTACTTCAGTTTTTTCATCAGCTCCACCGCCTCTGTCATAATCGCCGTGTTGCCCTGCTGTACCTGTTCAACCACACAGGTCTCCATATGCTCCTGTAAAACCTGATATCCCAGCCCCTGCAACGCACTCTCCACCGCTCCGATCTGAATCAGGATATCGCCACAGTAGCGATTATCATCTATCATGTTCTGAATGCCATTCAACTGTCCGATAATCCGGTTGATACGGCTTGTCAGTTTCTTCTGTCCCGCGGCGTCGCGTGGTGTGGTTTTGTGCCGACAGCAGGCACATACGTCAGTCTGCCCTGTACTCTGCCTGATTTCCGCTCCCTGCTGCGCAGCTTCTGCCATTTTTGTTTGTTCCATGTATGAGCCCTCTCTTTCAGGATATCCTTTTTGTCTTTCCTTTATACTATACCCCCGTAGGGTATATGTCAAGAAAAATTTATCCCTGTCAACCATTCTGCACGTAGAAACCCCGGAGACGAATTTTCATCTCCGGGGTTCTGATTCTTTTTATGTAACAGATTTTTCTTAACCCTTCACAGCTCCGGCAACCATACCCTTGATGATCTGCTTGCTGAATGCGAAGTAAAAGATTACGATAGGCGCCATAGTCATCAACATAGCCGCCATGATCTTCGGATAATCCGAAGTGAACTGTCCCGTAAACTGACGCAGGCCCAACGGTACTGTATAAAGCGCTCTTTCCTTAATCAGAATCAAAGCGAAAGAGAACTCGTTCCAACAGCTGAATACGTTAATAATCGCAACTGTCACCAGAATCGGCTTACAAACCGGCAGGATAATCCCAAATAATGTCTTGGAGAAGGTAGATCCGTCAATGGCAGCCGCTTCCTCAAGCTCAATCGGAATTCCTTTCACAAAACCTTCCACCAGGAAAATCGACATGGGAAGTGCAAAGGATACATACGGCATCAGCAGCGTGTACCAATGGTTAGACAGATTCAATTTGGAAAAAATGATATAAATGGGAACCATCAGGGAGTGGATCGGGATCAGCATTCCCATCAGGAACATTACATACAGGGGCTTATTCAGGGGAAAATCAATTCTCGAAAGAATATAACCCACAATAAACGCGATCAGCACAATCAGGATAACAGACAGGATCGTTGTCCGCGCGCTGTTTGCAACCGACTCCATCAGTCGGTAATCCTTGTTGGATAAAATCTTTGTGTAGTTTGCCAGTGTCGGTTCCTTAGGCAGACCGACAATATCTGCATTAAATACTCTCTTCTCTTTCAAAGAGGAGTACAACATCCAGATCAGCGGGAAAATACAGGTCAGTGAAAAGAACCAAAGCGCAAAATTGATGATTACGCCAAGCACACCTCTTTTCACTTTGGTACTCGTAGAGTTATCCTCTACTTTTGTCATTATCATTTCTTTCGCCATAGTGTTCCCCTCCCTTACGCCTTAGCCTTGCGGGCTTTAACCGCCCGTTGTCTTTCCTTCTCAATCTGCTTCAGGCGCTTCGCCTCTTCACGGTCGTATCTGTCCGTCATGCAGTAGTTCATGAGGAGTTGAGAACCGCCGATCACGGCCAGAGCCAGGACGAAGATACCAACAGAAATACAGGAACCGTAACCCAGGTTGGACTGTTCAAAGGAAACCTTGTATCCATACATCGCCATAACCATGGAGGAATACCCCGGGCCACCCGAAGTCATGACATAAATATTATCAAATGCTTTCATGTTACCCGCAACACATAGGGTAATACATACAAGCAGAGTATTCTTAATCAAAGGTAAAACTATGTATCGTGCACGCTGAATGCCTGTGGCACCGTCAATCTCCGCGGACTCCAAAACTTCCGTACTGATGGAGGAAACCGCTGACAGAAGAATAACCATATAGTAACCAATAAACTGCCAGATCAGCGGAATAGATACCAGAAGCATTACTAACGTCGGCTCGTTGAGCCATACCTTTTGTTTGTCAGGTCTGCCAATAGCCTCTAAGAACCAGTTCAACAGACCCCTCTTGGAATCATAAATCATCTGCCAGATAAAACCGATGCAGACTGCCGAGATCGTACTCGGGAAAAATCCAAATGTTCTGTGAATGCCCTGCAGCTTGGTCACCTTGGAGTTGATCAGAAGCACTACGATAAATGCCAGTCCGATCTGTCCGATGATACACACAACTACCAGGAAAATATTATGCCAGAAGGAACTCCAGAACACCTCATCACTAAACAGCTGCGCATAGTTCGCAAAGCCGCTAAAGGTTTTAACCGGCCCTCCCTTCCACTCAAAAAAGCTGTAAAAAAGAGCTGCCATAAGCGGTGCAAAAACCGTGAACACATAGAGCGCCACGGGCACAGCAAGATATGCAACTACCACCCATCCTTTTGGTCTAATAGATTTCAGCATAGAATCGCCCCCATTTCCTTTTTAGTACCCAATTTGAGATGCACCCCAAAAAGCGAAACGAAGACCTTCTCTGCCGCTTCGCCGTAATCAAATGTTTTTCGGTAAAGTTCCGCCTGAGGAATATCCCCAGGCGGCATTACCTTTATTTATTGTAACAATAACCTTCTCATCTTACGATTGATCAAGTTATGCCGGGCCCGCTTTGGCGGTGTCCGAAATCAGGTTCCCGATTTCAGGTTTCCCTGTTTAATCTATTGATTGAGCGTCAGCTCAATCGATTACTGACCCAGATAGGTCTTGTAAGCAGCCTGTGTATCAGCAGCAACGGTTGCAGGATCCTTGTCGCCGTTTACCATCTCCTGCATCTCGGTGTTCAGTACAGACCAAACGGAACCGTCTACATAGGAGTCATAAATCTCACAGCCCTTGTTGTCCACATAGGAGAAGTTGTAGAAATCCTGTGTGTACTGATCAAATGCGGAGAGGTCCACATCAGAGCTGCAGAAACCAGCCAGTGCATAGTTAGCGCCTACATACTCGGAGAACGCAGGACCTGTCAGATACTGGCAAAGGTCGATACAAGCAGCGAGCTTATCAGGATCGGAAGCTGCCTTAGCGCTGATTGCCATACCATAACCAAGACCGATATTCTGGAACTTCTCATACTTGGTAGCATCTGCTGCCTGAGGAAGCACTGCGAACTTGGTGGTATCCTTCTTAGGATCACCTTCCAGAGTAGCCTGGATGTAAGAAGCATCCCAGTTACCGCCGATGAACGCTGCAGCGTCGCCGGAGATGTAGTATTCACGAGCATCCTCGTTGGATACTGCGTTGAAGTCCTTGTTGAAGATGCTGGTGTCGTGGAACAGACGCTGTGTCTCTGTCAGAGCTGCCACGAAGTTAGGATCTTCAAAATTACCTGTGCCTGCAATGATATCAGAGAACCACTGTGTACCTGTGTACTGATAACCAAGACAGGATACGAAACAGGAGTTCATCTGCCACTGTCCGGAGTTACCGAATGCAATGGTGTCAATGCCCTGACCGCTGAAGTATTCAGCCGCCTTCTCTACATCAGCCCAAGTGGTGGGGAAGGAATCAAACCCTGCCTCTTTCCACATAGCCTCATCGTAAATTACTACAGTACATGTACCACCTGTCAGAGCAGGATATGCATAATATTTGCCGTCTGCTGTGAAAGGTACCAGATAATCCATGTTATAGTCGCCTGCGTAAGGAGAATTCTTGATAGAATCCGTCAAATCATACACAAGGCCCTGGCCTGCCCAGCTGATGGTGTTCATACCCTGGAGCAGGAACACATCCGGAAGATCGTCAGCCGCTGCACGTGTAGCGATCTGTGTCTTGTAGTCATCGTTTGCAAGAACTTCCTCGTTCAGAGTGATGTTGCCGTGAGCGTCCTGCCAGTTTGCAAGACATGTTCTGAAACCATCAGAACCACCGTTACCCTCAGACTCCTCGGATGTGGAGAAGTGCATAAGAGAGATATCTCCGCTGTAAGCCAGATCACCACCCGCTGCTGCGGGAGCCTCTGCATCTGCTGCCGGAGCTTCCTCTTCTGCTGCGGGAGCATCTGCTGCCGGAGCTTCCTCCTCTGCCGCGGGAGCCTCTGCTGCCGGAGCGTCACTGCCGCCGCCACAACCAGCGAGAGTAACAACCATAGCCGTTGCCAGTAAAGTACTTACTACTTTCTTTTTCACTTTTTCATTTCCTCCTTTATAGATTGACACTGTAATAGT
>CAMQTN010000072.1 GCA_947037115.1 uncultured Lachnospiraceae bacterium | reverse complement strand
ATATATTGCAGGATAATGGTCAAATGAAGATAGATAATAATTATTCATTTTATTCGATAGATGAGGTAAGAGATTGGGGTAAAGAGGAATAAGGCAATATGAAGCTGACTTATAAAGAAATTTTTTGCGCGTTCATTCTTGGCAGCTTATTGTTACTATCTGGCTGTGGTGTATCAGATATGCCTACCTTGTGGAAGAAGAGTTTGTCGGAAAGGGAATTTACATTTCCGACTATAATTATACGTCCATGGGTGTGGACGAAGCCATGATGGTGGTGATAGGCTGTAACGTCGGCTGTGAGGAGGGCAGGATTTGTTATAATACGGTAGATTTTTTCCCGATCACGGAGGAAGCATATAGGAAAATCAGAAAGAAGCAAGCGGAGCAGGACGCTTGTAGTGGAACAGGGAAAGGGAGACAAACGCCAGTTATTTTATGGAAGGAGTGGGGGAAGAACCATGAAAAGAATAAGCCGCAGATTAATGTGCATCATTAGCTGCGCCTTTCTGCTGTTTACTGTCGGATGTCATGGAACGGACTATGCGGAGAAAGAGCAGAAAGAGGCGGAAGAAACGGTAGTGGAGATACTTGATGAATCGATGGCAGAAGCACAGGTCAAGGCAGAAAAAAGTAGTGTGGAGCAGGGGAAATTGGAAACAGATGGTGAATATAGTTCCTTTTTGTGGAAGTCATGGATAGTGGATGAACCGGTAAACGGGAATGACCAATTTGGATTTATTATTACGAAAGTGAATGACAAAGAGATAGAAGGCGTAATTGTGATTGGTGATGATGCAGGGTGGTATTGGTATGGGAGTGAGCGATGCAGGCCATTTAAGGGTACGATAACAGAGAATCAGGCGGTGTGCACATTCCAGTATGAGGACTGTCAGGTGGAAGCATCATTTTTGTTTTGGGAACATGACAGAATAGAGGCCGGGGTCAGATGCGATCAACTGGATATCGATATGTGCTATCAATTCCGCCCCTATCATTTTTCGGATATATATGTGTCATTGAATGATGATATGTCTTCCGCAGAGGTCTATTTGGAAACATGGGGAGAGGTCAATCTGATTTCTGCAACAATAGATGATAATCATTCGTATCCAATCCTTTATCTTACCGATGAGGAAGGAAATATATTATATGAGGGCAACTGTGTTAATGGACTATCTTTTTTAGATATTTTTTTGGAAGATTTGAATCAGGATGGACGACAGGATATATGGACAATACTTTCCAATACCATTGATGCCGGACTGCAAGGAGGAGGACTCGTAAATGTCTTCTACCAGACGGGAGACGGGCGCTTTTGTCATCGCTCTCAGACAGGAACATATGACACGCCAAATAGATATTTGGGAGAGTATCTGGTTACCCGGTTTTGCCCTGCGGAGAATTATACAGACATAAGTGAAACGGTACTGACTCCGGAGGAAGCGGAGCAGATGATAGGAAAAATTATCGTGATTCAGAGGGATCTTTTTGTAACTTATGATTCTGAGAGAAGGAGGGGAATAAGAGCGGATCGAGAACTACCTGAGGAGGAATGCAAGATTACAGAGTACCGTGATCCATCTCCGTACTATTGTTGTGAATCGATTTTGGAGGATATGGACAGCAGGGAAGAATATCCGTACATTTATATGGTAAGTATGAATGAGAGCCTGCGGGAGGCGGTAGGTGAAGAATACTATGAGAAGATTAATTCCGTATTTTACAATTCAATTTTCCCATGGCAGCAGTTTTACACTCTGGAAGGCGAAGACAAGCTGATTATGCATTCCATGCTGACCGGGCAGAATTTTATTTTAGAGAAGAAGGAAACTAGATGATGAGTATCCGTTTTATTCGATAGAAGAGATAAAAGACTGGAGTAGTGAATGGAGGAATAAGAAATGGAACGATTCCGGCGGAATAGGAAACTGGCAGCGCAAAAGACAGGTAATAGCAAAAGTGTAAATTTATTGGGAGCTGTAGCGCTGACATTTTTACTGGTAGGATGCGGCACTCAGAAAACAGATCTGCCAGAAGAACCAGTGGCGGAATCTGAAACGGTCCATGGCGAGGGAGCATGGGAAGTGGACAGGCAGACATATAAAACTGAGGGCAGTGCCGACATTCTGTCAGAAGATCAGGCGAAACAAATCATAGTAGAGGCGGACAATGCCTTACATACGGTTATGGAGAAAGCAGATGTTTATAACAGGGAACAGCCGGAGGAAACGGAGGTACGGGCATTCCTGTCAGATTTTTTTGACCAGAGCATTCTGGATTATGTTTTATACGTCTATCAGATCAAAACAGAAGAAGGGAAATGTTTTTATCAATACTATGATCATTATCGGAACTTCTATATGGATACCGAAGAAAGTATGCAGATAACAGAGTAGGGTGAGTCATACTGTAATATTAATGTTTCTTTTGTACATAGATGGGAGAGAGAATGGGATGAAGAAACAGTAACGGTCAGGTTAGAGAAAAACAGTAACGGCCGCTGGATTATAACAAAGATGAACCAGTGGTACAACGATTTCAGATTCTATTATATGCGGGAAATGGATGATGAGCCGGTGTATTTGACCAGAGATATGGCGGAATGGATGATTCGGGAATTTGGAACAGATGAAAATGGGGGAAGGGTACAAATTTCTGTCAAAAACAGCCTGTCGGAGACGGAGCGTTATAATATCAGCCAGCTTGCGGCGGCTGGGAGAATTTTCGCTGGAAGAGCAATTAAAAGAATATGTTGCTACATGGTTTTCTGAGGAGACCTTTGATTATCTTATGAATATGTGTTCTATCATGCACGGGGTTGTGAGAGATGAAGATGGAAAATATATGTTGATGCGGGGACTCACACTGCCGATGAATCAATATGTCGTGGGTGATTTTGCCATCATTGTGATAAAGGAGTATACCGATGTAGAGTGTACAGTATCTGTTCCGTTTCAGAACCTTAACGGATGGCCGGGAGATATGTCTACCTACAGCGAAGGGAAGATGGTGTTGAGACGAGAAGAAAACAGGTGGATTATTACGGAGATATCAGAGCCGCACTATGATGAGTTTTTGGAAGTCTTTTAAGACAAAGTACGGGCGGGGAGTCCAGGATACAGTAGGATTTCGGGGATTTAATAATTGAGGCAGGCGAAGAGAAAGAGATGAAAAAAAATCTATTAACCAAGTATTTTGTTATTGTGCTGGTATGTTTGTTCTTTCTGGCCGGCATAATGACTGGGAAAGAAGGAAGAAGGAGCCGGACAGGAACAGATTTGATATCATCCTGCGGAAATGAAACTGAGAATCAGAGCTTGGAGGAAAATCCGATTGTCCAAATAGAGGAGAATATTATAGAAAATCAGGAAAGTAAGAAAGTGGAAGAGAAGAAACCCCAATCAGACGAAAAAAGTAGTTCTGAGAATGATATAGTATATAAAAAGGGTGAATTTGATAAGTATGGGGAACAGTATTCTCTGATTGAGATTGAGGAAGGGGAATATGAGGTCACCCTGTATGACAAGGAAAATAAAGTGGTGCATACGGAGACTTTCACCAAGCTTCCTTGGATTTCCGAAATGACGGACAATATTTTACAGATCGGTTTGTCGCTTGGTAGTCCGGCGCCATATATTTATTACTATGATAAGGAACGGGCGATCGTGTCTACCTGTTATCCGGACTCTTTTTATCTTAAGGATAATTACGTTGCTTATATGCGGGATGTGAATACGCTGATAGTGACGGATATATTTGAAGACAACGAGTTGTATATGGAAATTAGCAGAAACTTCAGTGACAGCCAGAATCTGGGAGGGCTTTATCTTGCCATAAAAGATATTACATGGATTACTTTGAAAGGGCGGGATGTGCTTGTTTTGGAATATCATGAGGGGGAAGACAGGGAACTGCTGTCGGAGGTGATACCGATAGAAGATGGAGAGGAAGCGGTTGTTTATAATGAGTTGGACGAGCTGGAAAAAGAATATGATATTTTAGAGTATGATATATGCTCTCCTGTGTTAGACGATTTTGAAAGGGTACATCCGACCATAAAAGCTCATGCAGAGTATGAAATGCGGAATCATGAGGAAATCTGCCAAAAATATGGTAAACAATTAAAGATATCATTGGATTATCATACATTTGATTTTAATGATGATGGATTGGATGATTATTTGCTGTGTGTTGACAGGGAATTGTATGACGGGAGGGTAGAGCATTGGATCGAAATATATGTTACGAAGCGGCAAAGAGGATATGTTTTTGCGACGCAGAAGATGGAGGATGAAATAGTTAGTTCCGTTTTGGAAGTGAATTTGCCGCAGACTGATCAAATGGAAGATGACGGGCATAAACAGATTGTGGTATTGAATGAGAAGACAGAAGGATATTATGCGATTGCGTTACCGTGGAGTAATCTGATATTAAAATACGATGATCGGTATAGTCAGTATGAATTTTGCGATCAGTAGAGATCGTTGGGAGGGACGACCATGATCCTGAGTGAAGATATTTACTTGATGGGAGAAGGCAGTGCGGCATGAAAGTGATTTGGGCGGATGTTTGAAAGTTTTATATGGGGATTGAGTGATGGAATAGAAGTGGTGGTGTCAGAGGAGAGAGATATGAAGTGATGCTGTATGACAAAGAGAACAGGATGGTGTATACTGAGAGTGATCCAAGACTTCCATGGGTTTTTGGAGTGACGGAACTATTTGAAGACAACGGTTTGAAGGTGCAGAAGCGATGAAAGATAAATTCAATCAACATCCGGATGTAGTGCTGCTCTCGGCGCCCTATGACTTTCCGCCGCGTCAGTCCCTTGCCCTTTCTATCTTCAAGGCCTGTCTGACAGAGGACGGAATGACAGCCCACACAATTTATGCGATGTTCAGGATGGCAGAATTGCTTGGT
This sequence comes from uncultured Lachnospiraceae bacterium, assembly GCA_947037115.1. Classification (GTDB taxonomy): domain Bacteria; phylum Bacillota; class Clostridia; order Lachnospirales; family Lachnospiraceae; genus UBA3282. The sequence continues at coordinate 14,181 of CAMQTN010000072.1, read as the reverse complement.
CTTGATGCGATGTCTGAGCTGTCAGGGCTTCCCGCCATGTGCATGTATGAGGAATATCTTTTTTCCGGCCTCACCGGAATAAAAAAGGAAGACAATCTGGAAGCTTACATAGAATATTTATGTGGATTAAATCCCTTGCTGAATCAAGAGCGGCTGAGAAGTCTTCTGCGGCATGGAATGGAGGCAGCGTCCACGCTGGTTGAAGAAACGGCGCAGGAAATTGCGGCCCTTTCCCCGACGGTTCTGGCCGTATCCTCGGTTTTCTATCAACTGAATGCGTCTCTGGCAATCATAAAAAGAGTAAAAGAGCTTGCGCCCGGAATCAAAACGCTGATGGGAGGCCCAAACTGCATGGGAAAGTCAGGCGGGACAATTCTTCATTTCTTTTCGTATGTGGACGCTGTTTTCTTTGGTGAGGGAGATGAGGTATTTCCGGAGACGATCAGGGCGTTGTCCTCGGATGCACCGCTTCCCTATGGTGTATTAAGGCGGGACGATGCCGGAAAAGAAAGCTGTTTTTCGGGAGACTATCCTTATCGCATCACACAGGATCTGGACAAAATACCGATACCGGATTTTAGCGATTTTCAGTATTATTTGGAAAAGTCTCCGCTGAGATTGAAAAGTTTATACGGCATACATTTGGAAAAACTTATTCTGGCAGAAGGGTCAAGAGGCTGTTGGTGGGGGCAGAAAAAACCCTGTACATTTTGTGCACTGAACGGAGAAAAAAATAAATACAGGATTCGTTCTCCAAAGCGGATTTACGAAGAACTTGTCTTTCAATATGAGCATTTTCATGCAACGCAGGTCGAGTTTACAGACAATGTGTTGTCTGTCCGAACGGTCAGAGAGCTTGCGCCTCTTATGGAAAATGGATATGTGCGCTTTCATGCGTTCGGGGAAGTGAAGCCTGATTTGACACAGAAAGATATGCTTGCCATTAGACGGGCCGGTTTTGAAAGCCTGCAGGCCGGTTTGGAGAATCTGAATGACCACCTGATCACCCTGCTTGGAAAAGGCGGCAGTGCCGCAGGGAATATTTATTTTCTTAAGATATGCGAATATAGCGGGATAGACGCGCTGTGGAATTTCCTCTATCATATTCCGGGGGAAGAAGCAGCTGATTATGAGATGATTTTCTCCCTGCTTCCCTGTATTTTCCATCTGCATCCGCCGGTGGGATACGGCGAGGTTCTTTACGAGAGAGGAAGTCTTTATGAGACCTGTCAGGAACAGTTTGGGCTTCATCTGATTCCCAAAAAGTCTTACCGTTTCCTCTATGGAGAAAATGAAGAGGTGATAAAGGGATTTGTACTTTACTATGACGATATCAGCGCGGAGGAGGAGCGGATACAAAGGAAGACAGCACATCTCCACCAGAAGCTTATACAGTGTATAAGGGACTGGCGGCGGGAATATTACAGCAGCGAGGGATGTCATCTGGTTATGACGGACAGAAAAGATTATCTTTTGATGTCGGACACGAGACCCATACGCAAAATGACGCTTTGTTTTTTGAAGGGAATAGCCAGGGAGCTCTGCCTGTTTTGTGATATACCCCGCAGTATGGCAGAAATCATAGAAATGGTTGGAGCAATGTATGCAAAAGAAGAGATTAAAAAATGTCTCGCTTATCTGATTGAAAGCCGGTATATGATTCTTATCAGCGAAAAATATCTGACACTGGCTGTCAGGGGGGAGACTGAACAGGAACATGGATAAAACGGAAAGGAAAATGGTATGAAATGGTCAAGATACAGCAGGCTTTTTCAGTCTGAAAGGAACGGGTGGCTTCTGTATTCCTCTGCATCCAGAGCTTTTTTGAGAATCTCCGGGGAACAGGTAGAAACACTACAGCAAATCATGAATGATCCGGAGGGATACGATTATTCACAGGCGCCTCTTCTTTATATGCAGCTTCGTTCGTTAGGCATTCTGGTGGAAGATGGCAAGGACGAGGAACTGTACAATATTATCAAAATGCGGCATCTCACGGCTCTGTATGCAGACCAGAGCCTTACGCTTACCATCGCGGTTACATCCTCGTGCAATTTCGATTGCAGCTATTGTTTTGAGGCGAACCATCAGGGGCATATCATGTCGGAGGAAACAGAGGACAGGGTCATGCGTTTTATAAAAAGCTTCCAGTCCCCGATTCTGCATATCACCTGGTATGGCGGGGAGCCAATGTTAGCCCTGGAACGGATGAGAAGTATCAACAGGCGGCTTAAGGATATGGGGAAACGCTTTGACGCGTCCATGATTACCAACGGTTATTTGCTGACGCAGGACAAAGTAAAGTATCTGAACGAACTCAATATCTCATATTTACAGATTACTTTGGATGGGAAAAAGGAGACGCATGACGCCAGAAGATATCTGGCGGGCGGAGCCGGTACATACGACCGGATTGTCAGCAATATCGACGCGGTGATGAAATCAGATTTTCGCGGCACGCTTCATATAAGGGTGAACGTGGACGGAAGAAACGATGAGGAATTTGCATATGTTTATCAGATGATGCAGCAAAAATACCCGCAGGATTTTGGCAGACGCATTACCGTTTATCCCGGATTTGTCAGGGGAGAAGGCCATCCTGACAGCGGTTGCTTTTTTGATCCTGTCGGACAGGGCGAGTTCCTTTCAAGGATGATGGAAAAATATCAGATTGCGCCATTGTACCTGTACCCTCAAAGACCGTCCTCCGGCTGTGTATTGACGAAGAGGAATGCTTTTGTGACAGGCCCTGACGGAGAACTTTACAAATGCTGGGATGATGTCGGGAACGAGGAAAGGATCGTCGGTTCCGTGGACTGCCGGAATGATTGGAACATGGGGCTGATTGCTGAGGGGATGACAGGGTGCAGTTTTTTGGATGACGCAAAATGCCGGGAGTGTTTCTATTTCCCGGTCTGCAACGGAGGATGCCATAGAGTCCGTCAGAACAATCTGCATTCAGATAAGATACAAAGTACATGTACGTATTTTAAGGGGAACATAGAGCGGCTTCTGGAGCTTCATTATGAAATGAAGAACCGGCAAAAGGCCAAAGAACCAAATAGGGACAAATCATGAACCGTACACAGTTCGGGCGTTTTAAAAGAATTTATGAATATTATCAGGCGGAGCCCTCTTTTCGTGCCGCGCTTATGGGAAATCCGGGCAAGGCCGCACAGGAGCATGGACTCTCTGCAAAGGATGGGTATGAAATCAGGGATGCGGTTCTGGCCATATTGAAGGGAACGCCTCCGGAACAGGAGGGAAATCCCTATTGGCAGGAGTTTTCCAGACGGAATAAAGCGGTAATTGCATTTACTTCCCGCACGATGTCGGAGATGGCTTACAAAAACAGGCAGGCAGCGGCGTTTGTCAGCCGCACACTGCGGCGCTGCCGGATGGAATCTGCTGATATAAGGATGCATGGACAGATTCATTTTGTTCCCATTGCCTTTGAATTAAGTGAAGGATGCAGGGTTCACTGTCCCTTTTGCGGGCTCAATGCCGGAATATGGGAAAATAATTTTGTGTATGAAAATGGCGGTGGTGAGTTTTGGCGGGAAATCCTGTCCGCGGCCTATGGATTTTTTGGAGACATTCTGGGGCAGGCTCCCCTGTATTTTGCCACTGAGCCTTTGGATAATCCGGATTACGAGTGTTTTCTTGAGGAGGTGCGCAGGCTTACCGGACAGATTCCACAGACCACGACTGCAGCACCAGAAAGGGATGTCAGCCGCACAAATCGCCTGATATCATACTTGGGGGATGAGCGCTTATCAGGGGAAGCAAGGCTTAGGTTCAGTGTCATTCAGCTTTCGCAGTTCAGGCAGATCATGGATGCTTTTTCGCCGGAGGAATTGGCTGGTGTGGAACTGATTTTCAACCATCCGGAATCCCTTAACTGTTTCTCGGATTCCGGGAGGGCGCATGGATTGTCATCATCGGTAAGGCGGAGGACACGCTACAGCGTCAGCTGCCTTGCGGGCGTCAGAGTAAATTTATGCAGCAGAAAGATCACATTCATGGAGCCGGTTCTTCCTGACGCGGATTTTCCTGATGGATGCCGCCATCGCGAAACGATGAGTTTTGCAGACGGGGCGGAATTTGAGATATGTTTGGAAAAGCTTTTTGCAAAGTATGCGTTTTCAACTGTTCCGCAGGGCAGAATTTTAGTCTTGAATAAGGATATAAGAGTCTGCCGCGGAAAGGACAGGATCATTCTGGCAGGGGATGGAGTAGGTTTTAGCATGGCGGGGAATCTTTATACGGATGAACTTACTGCTCTGCTTTCAGAACACCTTTCCATAAACGAAATAGTAAGCCGGCTGTCGCATCATACGGGGCAGAGTGAGGAGCTGAACCGTCTGATCGAGTCGCTGTATCAAGGCGGGTATATAGAAGTATTATAAAACAAGCTGTAGTAGAAAGGAGTGGAGAGCATGAAGTGGACACAAAAAGAATTGGAGGAACTTTATCAAAAGGCAAATGAGAAGGCAATAAGCGATATGGAATTTCGCAAGGCGGTACTCGCTGACGCAAGGGGTGCGTTGACGGAGCTTGCCGGTCGTGAGCTGCCGGAAGGATTTTCCCTTGAACTTGTGGAGAGCGATCATTCCTATGCTTCGGCTTATCTTACGCCGAATTTTACAGGTGATGAAATTGATCTGAGCGAGCTTAAATCTGCGGCGAACGCCAGAGCCAATATCTCGGAGAATGAGGATCATCTGTCAGTCGGGGTTTCCATTGCGCTGATTATCAGTGTCTGTGGGGCGGCTGTCAGCGTAGGACCCTGCGGCGGTGATGTCTGCGGTGGCGATGCCTGCGGTGGAAATATCTGCGGCGGGGCTGCCTGTGGGGGAAATGTCTGTGGCGGCGATATTGCCTGTGGCGGGAATGCCTGCGGTGGGAATACCTGTGGGGGAAATGTTGCCTGTGGCGGTGATGCCTGTGGCGGGAATGCCTGTGGGGGAAATGCTGTCTGTGGCGGCGATGCCTGCGGTGGGAATGCCTGTGCCGGCGATGGCGCCTGTGGCGGGAATGTCTGCGGCGGGAACATCTGTGGCAAAAATGCCGCCTGCGGTGGGAATGTCTGTGGCGGGAATGTCTGCAGCGGGAATGTCGCATGCCCCCTTAATGCCTGCGGCGGGGATATCTGTGGGGAGAATGTTGTTCCGTGCTCCATCAATACCTGCGATGCAAATATATGAGCGCGCTGCCGGCAGGAGGCGAATTGACGTCCCAAGAGGGAACATAGAAAGCATTTGCGGCGAATGGGCATACATTTTTTAACTCTGGGAAACATAATTCTGCACATTTGTGACACGATTTAAGGGCACTCTACTTTACGTAGATTGTCCTTTTTCTGTTCACCATGCTACAATCAGAAAAAACGGACAGCGGGTATGGATATGGATAACATCAAATTCGGAAAATTCATTCGGGAATCCAGACGAAACAAAGGATTGACCCAGAAACAGCTGGCGGAGCTGCTTCATGTATCGGATAAGGCAGTTTCCAAGTGGGAGAACGGCGCCGGTTTTCCAGACATTAAGATATTGGAACCGTTGGCGCAGTGTCTGGAAGTCAGTCTTCTCGAACTGATGCAGAGCGATAGGAGCGGGACGCAGGAGATTGACCGCAAAGAGGCGGAACAGGTCGTGGCGGATACCATTTCGCAGTCAAACGAGGCGCAGGAGCGGCGGCAGTTGATGTGGAAGGTGAGAATCCTGTTATCTGCCTGTGGCTGCGGCGTCCTTTATCTTGCCTGCGTGAGTATCGGCTATCTGGCAGGTCAGGGCAGAGGGCAAATATCGGCAAGTCTCTTTGCGGGGCAGAGCGACACGTGGTATGAAAATCCGGTATTTTTCTATGTGTGGGTTGGCGTTCTTGTTATTCTGTGCGGAGCAGGTGCAGTTTGGCTTCTGTGGAAAAACGAGAGTATACGGGAGGTAAAGATCGGACGTCACAGGGGAAAGAGTCTCCTGACGATTCTGATGGATATGCTGGTGGTTTTTCTTCTGCACACGTATCTGGCCAATATCGCAAACAATCAACAGCAGCTTTCCGTGCTTCCGGAGGCAATTCCGGTGGACGCCTGTATCACCACGGCGGACGGCAGCAGGCAGTCGGGAATTTTTATCAAGGATGCGCTGGTGCAGGGGTTTCTGGATTCGGAGCATGTGACTGACCTGAGAATGGACGTCAGGCTGAAAGCCGGTATCGATCAGGTGATACCGGGTGAGTGGCATACGCTTAACCTGTTTCTGGAAGGAGTAAACTGCATGGAGGCGCTGGGGGATATCACGGGAGATGATGTGGTGTGGAATACGGGGGAGAATGCATCGGTCTTACAGGGCACGCAGGCGAAATGTATTGTATCCCGGCAGCTTTTTGAGAAAAAGGGGTGGAAGCTGGGAGACCATGTTACCCTCTGCCAGTATTACTACTATCGGGAGGATGAACGTTATTCGGAGCTCTGCGCGGCCCCGCTTCAGACGGTGGAGTATGAGATCGTCGGATATGTGGATATGATTGGGCTTTGGGACGATCAGTTTACAGTGTCGCCGGATGTCATTGTACCTTTTCATTTGATCAGACGATCCTATGCGGAGGAGGGGATTCCTTTCCATGCAAGCGCTGCGGCCTTTACTTTGTCCGACGCCCTGTGCATCAATGAATTCAAACAGGAGATGAGGGAGCTGGGTTTAAAAAGCGTATCGCCCACGGTATCCGACCACTCCTTAAACGGCGTGGCGCTGTATGTAAATGACGGAGCTTTTATCAGAACGGCCGGACATCTGCGGCAGGTAATTGATACGGTGCGGGCGTTCTTTCCGTTTCTGCTTGCACTGGTCGTCTGTGCGGGGTATCTGATTACACTTTTGCTGTTACAGAGCAGGAAAAAGGAGATGGCGCTGCTTCGTTCCATTGGACTGAACAGACGAAACTGTTTCCGGATATTTTTCATGAATCAGTTGACGCTGGTAATTACAGGAGTTGTGGCGGGCAGTGTGCTTTCGGTGCTGATTCAGGGCAATTACGGGGGCGGTTCTGTTCTTGCCGGAGTGCTGGTTGGAATCTGCTACATGGCGGGAAACAGTCTTGCGCTCTGGAAGCTGCTTAAGGTCAGTGTGATGGAAGCCTTATTTACGGCGGAATAGACGTTGCTTTTTCATGATGCAGGAGAAATTTTGGGACATAAAAATTGTAAACAGGGAAGAAAGGCTGGGCAGCAGGATGGAAATATTACGCGCGGAGCATGTGTCTTACAGTTATCAGAGTAAATATCAGAAAGTGGATGCGGTGAAAGATGTGAGCTGTTCTTTCGAACGGGGAAAGTTCTATGCCATTGTGGGGGAATCGGGAAGCGGCAAGAGCACATTCCTCTCTCTTCTGGCAGGGCTTGACAACCCGGATGAGGGAACAATTTTTGTGCAGGGGGAGCCGTTAAATGAGATGGACAGGGACGCTTATCGGTTAAACCGTGCGGCGGTGGTGTATCAGGCGTTTCACCTGTTTCCGCTTCTCACGGCGCAGGAGAATGTGATGCTCCCCATGGAGTTTAAGAAGATGAGAAGGAAGGATGCGGCAAAACAGGCCAGGACGCTTTTGAACCGCGTGGGACTGGAAGATAGAATTGTCAGGCAGTATCCCAGAATGATGAGCGGCGGGGAACAGCAGCGGGTGGCGATCGCGCGGGCTGTGGCGTCGGGCGGGGAGATCATTCTGGCTGATGAGCCCACAGGGAATCTGGATTCCGAAAATGAGGCAAAGGTGGTGTTTCTTTTAAAGGAACTTGCCCATAAGGACGGATATACGGTGATTGTCATTACCCATAACCAGAGGGTTGCGGAGGAAACGGATCATGTGTTTCGCATGAGGGACGGCAGGATGGAGCAGGCGCGTTAGAAAGGGGTATCGGGATGTTGCTTATCAGAAACAGTATCAGACAGCTTTTCCGCATGCGTGGCAGAACCGTTCTGTTTCTTCTGCTGCTTGTCACCGCTTCCGGACTGTGCAGTCTCGGCAGGGGATTTTTGTTGGTCAATCAGGAAAAGATGGAAGCTTACGAGGATTCTTTTATGACCATCGGCATCGTGGAACAGAAGGCGGACAAGGTGCGGGAGCGGATGGTCTGGGATGCGGAGCTCAGGGATTATCGTATTTATAACGCTCCCACTTACGATTCCTATGTTCCCTTATCGGCGCTTGATTTCGAGGGAGCGGATTATTTATCAGGGCCGGAGAGAAGATGCTTTTACGGTTCCTATATGCCGGAGTATGAGATGTACGGCATCGGTATGTCCCTTGGCGAGGTGGTGGAGGGTTTCCCTGTGGAGGATGTGGTGCCCGATCACCCGGTTAAATTTCAGGTGACCCGTGTCCTGGCGGGAATGGGCATACGGGAGGGGAATGTGATTACCTTCTGCGATCATTACAATCCGGAGCCGGAGAAGCTGTATGCGGATAAAACTTATGTCATGTCGCTGGTGTATCGTCCGGGGCATGAGGACGAGAAGGAGTTTGAGGGAGACTATACGTCGGGATATGTTCCCTATCCGATCCTGACTTCAGATCAGGTTACTTTGGAGGGGAATGAAGTGCCGGATGAGGTGGAAGACGATCATTTCTGCGATGTGGTGACGGAAGGGTTCTATGAGTCGCCCATGGGGAAACGATGGATGAATCTGGTGGAATCCTGGGATTATCTGCTGCACACTTTCCCGGTCACCGGAACCAATGACCTTAACCTGATGATGGCTTTTTACAACGGCAGCGCTTATATCAGCGACGGCAGGGAATTTACAGAGGAAGAGTATGAGCGGGGAGACAGGGTGTGTCTGGTATCGGAGCTTTTTGCCGGGCGCGCAGGTCTGCAGATTGGAGATGAACTGCCCCTTGCGCTTATGTATGCAGACTACAGGAGAACGCCGGGGAGCGCTTTCGGCAGTAGCTTTGCGGCGACATTTTCCATACTAAATGCAAAAGGGGAAATCTATCCCGTCTTTGAGGAAGGGCAGTATAAAATTGTGGGCGTATACGGCGGATACAATGGCTTGAAGGATGAGTACGGGCTTGGCTACAACGAGATTATCATCCCCGCCCGTTCCGTGAAAAACAGCGATGCGGACAATATTCTTGAGAGCGGCCCCATGATCGGAAGCAATACTTCCTTCCGCATTGCAAACGGAACCATTGACGAGTATATGGAGGTGTGGAATAAGCAGGGGATTTCCAATGTGGAGATCAATTTTTATGACAGGGGTTACTCAGAGCTGGAGAGCAATATTAACAATATGAAGTATATTGCCAGACTGCTGCTTGTGATGGGGACGGTTATGGTCTTGATGGTGCTTTTCTATTTTTCATGGCTGTTTATTTTGAAGCAGGGTGAACGGACAGCCACGGAACGGGCGCTTGGATTGTGCAAAGGACAATGTTTCCTGTCCCTGTTTTCGGGCATGTTTCTTCTTATTCTGATCGGAAGCGTGTGCGGCTGTATAGCGGGGAGCTGTCTGGCGGGAAGGATTGCCGGGCAGATTGGCGGCCGCAGTTATTATGATACCACTTTCGGAAACAGTGTGGCGGTGGAGATGGAAGACGCCTGGCAGGAGGAAGATTCGGTGGTGTATTCTGCGCCCATGCAGTCGGCGGCCGGGTGTGCCCTGATGATTCTGGCGGCCGGGTCGGTAATTGCGGCGGCCGGAATACGAAGGAACCTTGGCAGAGAGCCTGTACAAATGTTTGCGGACAGGGGGGAGTGCTGATATAATGAGCGTTAGTGAGGAGAGTATGCCTGCATATTCGACGAACGGCGAATGGCGATCATGTATCTCTGATTCATGATATAATATGCAAGCGAGCAGTGCTATGATGAACCATGAAGTGCCATTTGTTATATCATCCTCGGTCTATGTCCGATCTTGTATAAATAAATAAGAAGAATAGCACAAAGTAAAAGGAAATGAGGAAAAAATGGGTGGCAAAATATTGTTAGTAGATGATGAACAGGAAATTGCTGATTTGATTGAAGCCTTTTTGCAAAATGAACAATTTCAATGTTTTAAATGCTATACTTTTCAAGATGCACTTTCGGAGGTACGTAGTGAATGTTTCGATTTGGCGATTATAGATATAATGCTGCCGGATGGAGATGGTTTTGTATTATGCAGAGAGATACGAAAGGAGCATACTTATCCTATTATTCTGCTTACTTCCAAAACAGAAGGCGTAGACAGGGTTACAGGCTTCTCTTTGGGTGCAGATGATTATGTTACAAAACCGTTTCTTCCGATTGAACTGGTGGCAAGGGTCAAGGCACATCTGCGGAGGGTACATGATTATGACGGAAAAGAGAATGGCTCAAATGAGATTGTAACAATAGCAGGGCTTCTGTTGAATAAAACTTCGCATGAATGCAGATTGGACGGGGAACAGGTCAGATTAACTCCCACGGAGTTCTCAATATTATGGCTTTTATGTAAAAACAGGGGAAAGGTATATAGTGCGGATGAACTTTTTCGGATCATATGGGGAGATAGATATTTTAAGAACAGCAGAAATACGGTAATGGTTCAAATCAGGCATATCCGTGAAAAATTGAATGATACTGGTGAAAATCCAAAATTTATAAAAACAATATGGGGGATAGGGTATATTGTTGAATAATAAATTTTCAAAAAAATACAGAAAGATGCTGCTGCTTAGACATTTTATTGCTGCATTTATGGTATTTTTTGTATCGTTAGTGATATTTCTGGTAATAGAAAATTTGGGCAGTAACAATTTTTATATTTTTCTTGAAAAAACAGCGGGGTATGATTTTGCGTATTTTATACATGATTATGAGCCTTCCATTATTCTCTTTGGTTTTGTAATATTGGAGTTGACTGTGTGGATTATTATAGAACAGTGTTCGTCACAGAAAATATTGAAGGTATTAGATTCTTTGGAGTATGTTGTTGACAATTCGGTAGATAATGTAGAACTTCCATCAGAATTTTCTGATCTCCAAAACTGGCTCAATTTGATAAAAACGCAAAACCGTGAGCAACAGCATATACTGGAAATTGAGGCGCAGAAAAAATCTGATACACTTACTTATCTTGCACATGATATCAGAACCCCGCTTGCTTCGGTGGTAGGTTATTTAAGCCTTTTATGCGAAGCACCGGATATGCCCGCTGTGCAGCGGGAAAAATATACAAAGGTTGCTTTTCGCAAGGCTGTACAATTTGAAAAGCTGATAGATGATTTTTTTGACATAACCCGATATAGTTTGTCAGATAAGGCGTTGGTAAAGCGGGAAATAGATTTAGGTTTTTTAATAGAACAGTTGACTGATGAATTTTACCCTTTGCTTAAGGCTAAAGAATTGTACATTGATTTAAGGTTAGATGAAGGACTGTTTATAACAGGGGATGCAGAAAAAATTGGACGAGTATTCAACAATGTCCTGAAAAATGCCATAAATTACAGTTACCCGCAAAGTTCCATTGAAGTCTATGCCAGCCAGACATTATCTTATGTGTCTGTCTCCATAAAGAATTATGGCAAAACTATAGCTGCTGATGAATTGCAGCATATTTTTGATAAGTTTTACCGTTCAAAAGAATATGGGCAGTCAGAAGAAAATGGGACAGGACTGGGTCTGGCAATAGCAAAGGAAATCGTAAGATTACACAATGGCAGTATAAATGCTGTGAGTAATGATGAAATAACAGTATTTGAAATTAAGCTGCCAGTTGTAGAAAAGCAGCAGTAAGAAAAAAATAAGAAATTGAAAAGAAATAAAGAATCAAAAACTCACTTTAACGGGGTATAATAATTTCCCGATAAAGTGAGTTTTTTTGGAGGTATTGCTATGGAAAATCAAAATAAAAGCTATGAAAAAATTTTACTGGGCTGTATTGGTATACTGTTTATCTTATATATTCTTTTTTTGCTCCGCATAACTTTTTTCAAACAGGCGGCGTTAAACAATTTACTTTCAGCCGTAGGCACAAGTGAAAGGACAATCAGTATCATTCCGTTTAAATCAATTTATGATATGGTTATTTCCAATACCTCTATAGGACGGATTATAGAAAATGTATTGGGGAATGTGATTTTGTTTATTCCATTCGGAATATTGTTTCCGATTATATCTGAAAAGGAACAAAAAGGGGTTTTATGTGCGGCTATCGTATTTAGTCTGTCAATTGAAATCATCCAATTTATCCTGGCACTTGGAAGTACAGATATTGATGATCTGATATTTAATGTAGCAGGTGCATATATTGGACATATCATATCAGACAAAATCAAAAGGCAGTTCAAGTCATATACACATTTTCTTATAACTGCGATATTTATGACAGTAATTTTAGGGTCAGGGGTTTTGGGATATCTGTTTGTCCGTCAAACGGACTTGTTTATAGTTTCTGGATATGATGTAGTTGTGGAGAACAAGGAGCTTGTGGAAACATTTATTGATACTCCGGTCACAGCTGCAGGAAAATATATTAAATTAGATAACTGCATACTAAAAATAGAAAAAAGTGCTGCAAGTGCAAAGGACATAAGAGATTTTAAGGAATTTGAAATTACGGAGAACAGCCAGATATTTATCTGCTATGATAGGATGGAATACCTATTCAGCACTATCAAAGGCGAATATCAGAGATATGAAAAAGTCAATTATGATGATTTTATTTCACAAACCGGATACCAGTTTGATAGAAATAATAATGTGAGAATTTGGAGCGATGATGGGGATAAGGTTGAATATATAGTCATTATTGAATGGGTTGAATGATTGGAATACAATAAATATACTTTTGCAGTCATGCCGGGCGGCCTGATAAGGGAAATTACCTGGAAAGGGACTATCCCTCTGACTTTTTATAAATAGTATCGACGGGGCAAATGGGCGGGTATCTCAGTTTTCGGTGGATAAAGCTGCGGAAACCCCGCAAAGCCAGAAATACGGCATTCCTGGCACTACATAGGTCTGAAAGTTACGTTATTTTCCTGTGTTTTCAGGGGCTGCTTTTCATAGGGATTCTGGTAATCCGGGCAGAGGTATGTTTCGCTCCATGCCATCATGGTCTGCAGGACAGGGATGAAGCTCTCCCCAAACCCGGTAAGTGAATATTCCACCTTTGGAGGGATTTCCCTGTAAATCTCCCGGTGGAGGAAGCCGTCACTTTCCAGTTCCCGGAGCTGCTTTGTCAGCGTGGACTGCGTGATACCGTCAAGGCGGCGCATCAGTTCACCGAACCGCTGGACTTTGTAAAAGGACACATACCATAAGATCAGGATTTTCCATTTGCCTCCGATCACGGACTGGAGCCTGCCCTATGAGGCATCTTCCCTGTTATTGGAAGTTACCGCAGGCTGTACGCACCACAGATGCAAATTCTGTACGCTTTATGCAGACCTGCCGTTTCAGTTCAGGATGTCACCAATGGAGGATATAGAGGCGGACTTGAAAGAGGCACAGAAGATGTACCGCCGTTTTATGGGGAGGAAGGTGTCACGGGCTTTCCTGACAGGGGCGAACCCGTTTGTGCTGAAATATGGCAGGCTGATGGAGATTGCGGGACTGGTACACAAATATTTTCCGGGAATGGAGACCATCGGCAGTTTTGCCAGGGTGACGGATGTTTCCCTGAAATCAGATGAGGAGCTTGCAGCATTGCATGAGGCCGGTTATGACGGGCTGACAATCGGCATCGAGACGGCGGATGACGAGGCGCTGCGGTTCATGGATAAAGGTTATCTGTCGGCAGACATTCTGGAGCAGTGCGGGCGTCTGGATAAGGCAGGCGTCCGCTACAGCTTTTTCTATCTGACGGGCATATCCGGCGCAGGGCGCGGGGAGGATGGGGCAAGAGCCACCGCCGCTGTATGCAATAAACTCCATCCGACTTTGGTCGGTGCAAATATGCTGACGATATATCCCAATTCAGGGCTTTATCAGGAAATCCGGCAGGGGAACTGGAAAGAGGAAAGTGAGACAGAAAAGTACAGGGAAGTCAGGGCATTGGTGGAAGGGTTGGAAATCCCCACAGAGTTTGCGGCTCTTGGCGCATCCAATGCATTCCAGATGCATGGAGCATTGCCGGAAGACAAAGGAAAACTACTGGCTTTCCTTGATGATGTCATAGAGAATGTGGGCGAGGACGAACTGCGGCGTTA